>DLXL01000485.1:4538-8246 GCA_003448025.1 Saprospirales bacterium
GCAGTTATGCCTTTGAAATAGCCGAAAAGAGCGGACTGCCGCGCGATCTCATCGGATATGCGCGAAACCGCACCGGATCAGAAACCGCAGTGGATGATATCCTCATCGAGTTACAGCGGGAAAAGCAGGAACTGGAAGAAAAACTCCAATCCGTGCAGGAAAAAGAGCAATCACTGGAACGGTTGATCAAGTCGTACGATGCCATGCATCAGGATTTGGATGTGAAGCGCAAGCGCCTGAAATTGGATCAGAAAGAGCATGAGCTTCGCTTGAGCGCCAACACCAACCGCGAGGTAGACAAGTTGATCCGGGAGTTGAAAGGCGAAAAAAACCTGGAAAAAGCCCAGGAAGTAGCCGCCAAACTTCGTTTGGAGCGCAGCGATAAAGCCCGGGAGGTAGATGAGGTGAATGAAGAAGTGGTGAAACTGGAACAAAAATCTACGGCGAATACCATGACCCGCCCTATAGCAGTGGGCGATTTCGTGCGTCTGCGCGCGGGAGGTTCTACGGGGCAGGTAGAAGAAATCAAAGGCCAAAAAGCCACGGTTTCCATGGGTGGGCTCCGTGTAACCGCCTCACTCAGAGACCTCTTGCCGGCAGTAGAGCCCCTTGCCCAGCCTTCCAGCGTAAGATCCACCGATGTACAGCGGGTGGCAGATTTTGACGCAAAGGTCGACATCCGCGGCATGGCCAAGGATGAAGCGCTTCAGGTGCTGGAGCGTTTTGTGGACAATGCCCTGCTCACCAGTGCGCACACCATACAGATTCTGCACGGCAAAGGCACCGGCGTTTTACGCAATGTAGTGAAGCAGAAACTGCGGGAATACGGCGGCAACATTGCCAGGGCTTACCACCCGGAAGACGGCGGTGGAGATGGCGTGACGGTGGTGGAGCTGGCATGATGTAAGCCGGAATGATATTCCGGCCTTTAGATCAATTTTTAGCATTAAAGAACACAAGGTCAATTACGTTTATCGGAGCAACAGCCACCTTTAAGTAGGATTGCGTCAGGCAGTGGCTACCCTTGTGGTCGCCCCGAAAGGCAGGTGATGACAGAAAAGCAGCGGATTCAGCCGCCGATCACCAGCAGACCAAACCTGCTTGTTTATCCCGGGCTACAAAAGCGGTCGATATTATTACAATAAGTTATAAAAATGCGTACTTTCAAAAAAAGTCCGCATTTTTGGTTTACGTTTCCATATATTGCGGAATAAATATTCAAGAAAACAATCTGGCTAATCCTTTTTATCCTATTCATGATTTAGCCCTATGAGGAATACCCTGTTACGCCCCTCCCACCACTCCGTTTACGATACCATCAGAAAGACCATGACATCAATGGCTGGTACCGCCGGACAACTGCAACCCCTGGATCTGGAAACCTTTACCAGCAACATCCAAAACTTCCACAACGAAACAGGAAAATTCAGTCAGGCCTTCTACTCCATCGTTAACATGACCACCGGGGAGTTTTCCTGGCAATACCGGCAAGCAGAAACCCTGCTTTCCAGTACTAAACCCATTTCGCTGATGCAATTCCTGGAGCGGGTGCATCCCGACTATCTGCCAATGTATCAGTTTTGGGCTATGATTATCAATCAAACAGCCTATAACCTGGCTTTAGGCCGGAAAGTCAGGGAATTCGTATACCATATCTCTCTGCCGCTTAAAATAGCCGACAACTCCTACCACTGGTTCACGCAACATTCCATTGCTCTGCAGTCCGACGATTCAGGATACTATGTCAGTCATTTCAATTACTACCATTACAACGGCAAATGGTTTTCGCACAACCGCCCGCCTTTTCTACCTTATATAACATGCAACGGGCAGCCCATCCCGGATGTGAACAAGGCCATGCTCGATATGGCCGCCAGTAAGATCAGGAATAATTTTACGCCCACTGAGCAGGCATTGCTGGAATGGTACATGAAAGGCGAACCTATTGCAGAAAAGTTACGCATGCAACCCCATACCCTCCATGAGCACAACCGGCGCATATTGAAAATGGCAGAAGGTCTGTTGTTGACTGATTTTAAATCGGCCCGGGATGCCGCTTTATTCCTGTTTCAGGCCGGACTTTGGCCGCTGCAATAATACCCCCTACCTAGGGGATTGAAAACTCAACTGTCTGGCAGACATTTGTCTCAACATTCCTTTATTCCCCAAAGCGTATGCTGGTCATATGCTTAGTCAAAACCAGTCTGCAACCCGTTTCATTTATGATTTGGCTGCGACTCCGTGTACCGGAAGTTGCCCTTAAAACTGCGTCTGTTATTCACCTTTTAACCTTCCAACAATATGAAACCACTTATCCATGCTTTCTTCCTGCTTTTACCCATGTTGCTGAACGCTCAGTCCTGGACCTCCTACGAGCCGTTTGGCGACACCCTTGGTGTATATGCCATTTCCCTGCAGGGCGACCAAACTGCCTGGATTCTCGGATGCAGAACCGACGGTCACAACCTGGGGTTAGTGACCCGCACAACGGATGGCGGCGCCACGTTTAACACCAGCACCCTTCCGCTTCAGGGAACGCCATACACTGCCAGCATTACCTCTACGGATGCCTCCACGGCCTATGTGATGGCGCTTCAGGACTGGGGCAATAGCATTACCCTAAAAACAGTTAACGGAGGTCAATCCTGGGAAAATACCAACACCCCCTGGGATCCCGTGGTTTCCTGGCCTGATTATATTCATGCGTTTGCGCCAGCCAAGATCTGCCAGATGGGCGACCCCCGGAACGGAGAGTTTGAGATTTACAATACCGCAAACGGCGGGTTATCCTGGGTACAGGTTCCCGGCAATAATATTCCGGACCCTCTGCCCGGCGAATTCGGATTCAACAACGGAGGTTGCGCAGTTGACAATCATATCTGGTTTGTGACGAACAGAGGAAGGGTATACCATTCCGCTAACGCCGGATATAACTGGGATGTCACACAAACACCCCTTGAGGCCCTTGGCGCCATTTCATTCTCCGATGTAAACCATGGGGTAGTTACCTACTGGGGTGTTCAGGATGGTTCTGACCATCTGTTGAGGACCTCCGATGGTGGCGCCACCTGGGAAGACATCTCCCTGCCTATTTCTGATGACTATCATTTTTATGGTATTCCTGCCTATTTAAAGGGTACCTCCTTTATGGTTGCCGGAGTATATACCGGGGACCCGTTGGTGGGCAGCAATCAGACCTGGGTCAGTAAAGATCATGGAGATACCTGGATCCAGACCAGCGAAGGAGAAATCATTGGATGGCCTACGTTCAATTCATCTACAAACGGCTGGGCCGGAGAATGGGGGCCCATTATTCCAACAGATCATACTACCAGAGTTTTCAAATACACCGGCAGTCCGCTGGTAGGAATTTTATCTCCTGAACCACTGAACGCTGACGTAAAGATTGGCCCAAATCCGGCAACAGAATGGGTACAACTGGACATCAACTCTGCAGAACCCGAAGATTACTGGGTAATGATGAATGACCTAACCGGACGACTGGTACAAAAATTTGAGGTAAAATCAACCACCAGTTACAGCCAAAAACTAATGCTTGGAGACTTACCGGCGGGTCCCTACATCATAACTATAAGCAACAAAAAGGGCAGTAGCAATTGGCAGATTTTAAAGCAGTGAAGAGACGTTTGAATAGTGTTTTACTGTAGTACTGTACATTTTGGGTTCAGACCTATAAGGTTTTTGGAA
>DLXL01000594.1:0-271 GCA_003448025.1 Saprospirales bacterium
AAACACTAAAACACCAAAACACTTGAAAACTCAAATACTCAACAATGAGCGATTCGATTAAAATATTTATTCAGCAGCATCGGGAAGCCTTTGACGAGGCTCTGCCTGGGGCACATGGCTGGACGGGGCTTGCGCGAATGCTTGATCGTTTGCCAGATGCTGATGAGCTGGAAAAAACATTGATGTACAACCGGATATTGATGGATACTGAGGTGCATTCAGAGGCACTTTGGGATAAGATTGAGCAAGAGCTGGATCAATCCGGAGGGAA
>DLXL01000594.1:392-2141 GCA_003448025.1 Saprospirales bacterium
ATCAATCCGGAGGGAATACGCTGGAATCATTCATCAGGCAGCATCGGGAAGCTTTTGATCAATCGGAGCCTGGCAACATGCTTTGGGAGCAAATTTCCAATCAACTACCCAAACCCAAAGCAATAAAGGTTCATATAGGATGGCAACGTCATTTAACACGTATTGCTGCTTCCCTGGCCCTGCTGGTGGTAGGAATTGGCGGTGGAATTTGGTATGAACGGCACGGTGCATCTTCGAATGGCATGGCCATGAGTGACGTTTCCAGTGAATATGCCGAATTAGAGCAATTTTATCAACGGAATATCACCGTAAAGGAGGAAAAGCTGGCCAGTTTTACCAGTAATCAGTCTACCGACGTGTATGAAGATCTTGAACATCTGGATGAGGTAATGGAGCAGTTGCGTAAAGAACTTGCAACTGTACCGCCGGGAAACCGGGAACAGGTAGTCAGAGCCATGATTGAAAACTATAAGGCAAAAACCGCCATTCTTCAACGTGTTCTGGAACGTCTGGAGGATACCAGCCACGGAGGCAACAACCGTAAACAAAGTAATGCAATCAAAAACATTTAAACCATTCGCCATGAAAAACATCAGGATAGTTATGCTCCTGTGCCTCTTTATGGCCCCAGCGCTTGCTGTTTGGGCAAAGGAGCCCATGCAGGAGTTTACCAAAACGATTAACCGCGAATTTGGCACAGCCGCAGACGGAACTACAGCACTTTACAACCGTTATGGAACAGTGAATGTCAAGACCTGGCAAAACAACACCGTTAAAATTGACATAACCATTATCGTAAATGCTAAAAGTCAGCGGGAAGCTGACGAAACCTTTAAAAACATCAACGTAAACTTTACCAATGCCTGGGGGTATGTGAAAGCAGAAACCATGATTTCTGAAACCATGACCTACGGAACAGGCAATTGGTGGCCTGCAAAAGCCTGTGGCGACGATTTTAAAATCAACTATGATGTTTGGATGCCCGCTACCAATCATTTGGATTTGAAAAACAAATACGGAAATGCGTGGGTTGGTGCGCTCAAAGGCAGGCTCCTGGCGGAAATCAAGTATGGAGAACTTCGCGCAGAAGCCATCAGCAACGATGCCAATATCAATATCGGATATGGGAAAGCGTTTCTGAGTAAGGTCAACAATCTCTCCGGACAAGCCAGCTACAGTGAACTAAATGTTACAGAGGTTCGCGATATTCAAATAGACACCAAGTACTCAGAGACCACCATAGAACGTGCCAACAGCATCCGAATCACTTCCAAATATGATAATTTCAGTCTTGGCACCGTAGACGAGTTGCGTTTGCAAACCAAATACGCTAACCTGAAAAGCAATACCATTCGTTCGGCATACATTACTGCCCAGTATTCAGACATGGATTTTAGTGCGGTGAAGGAAGGGGTAGATGCAGACATGACGTATGGCAACCTGCAAATTGATGCGCTCAGCCGGAATTTTTCCAATGTAAGTATCGTGGGCAAATACACCGGTGTGACGGTTGGCGTAGAGCGTGGCACCGCCTATCGATTCGATGCAGAGGTAAATTATGCAGATGCCCATGTACCTCAGTCAGCAACGGTAAAAAATCGCAGCGACGCCAATAACCGTGAAGTGGTTCAGGGTTATTTGGGCAGTGAAAGTGCCAAAGGCCTGGTCAAGGCCCGGCTCACTTATGGTGATTTTGTGATTAAATGATATCGTAGTTAATGTTGGTTTTTTACCGCGGAGGCGGAGAGG
>DLXL01000594.1:2303-2477 GCA_003448025.1 Saprospirales bacterium
GCAGAGGAATGCGCCTCTCCGCCTCCGCGTCTCTGCAGTAAAATGTTTTTGGGGTCCATTCCGAACCCTAAGCTCCCTGAAACGTTATGCGTTTTATGAATTCGAAGGAACGCCTCTTGCTCTTTTCCCTTGCTGCCGTCAATTTTACGCATATCATGGATTTCATGATTATGA
>DLXL01000594.1:2633-2908 GCA_003448025.1 Saprospirales bacterium
CATGGATTTCATGATTATGATGCCCTTAGGGCCTCAATTGATGAGCCTTTTACAGATTACCCCTCAGAAATTTAGTATCGCCGTTTCGGCCTATGGTATTACGGCAGGCGTTTCCAGTTTTATTGCAGCATTTTTCGTGGATCGGTTTGACCGAAAGTCCATTTTAGTGTATGCCTATTTTGGCTTTTTATTGGGCACCTTTTCCTGTGCTTTTGCCCCCAATTATGAGTTTTTGGTTGGTGCAAGGATATTGGCCGGATTCTTTGGAGGGATGA
>DLXL01000594.1:3086-3989 GCA_003448025.1 Saprospirales bacterium
TGGTGCTCAGGTATTGGCAATTGTTGCCGATACTTTTGCCTATGAACGTCGGGCTATGGCCATGGGCACTTTGATGACTGCTTTTTCTCTGGCTTCTGTTGCGGGCGTTCCTGCGGGATTATGGCTGGCGGCTACATTCAGCTGGCATGTTCCTTTTTTGGCCATTGGATTGCTGGGTATTGCCGTTTTGGTACTGATCTCTTTTGCTGTTCCGCACATGAATAAACACATCGTGGAAAAGCCTGTGGATCAAAAGCCATTTCAGGTGTTATCAGATATTTTCAATACCCCCAATCAGATGCGGGCATTATCATTCTCCATTGTGCTGATGCTTGGGCATTTTATGATCATACCATTCATAACACCGGCATTAGTGGGGAATGCCGGGTTTAGTCAGGACCATATTTTTCTTATTTATTTCGTTGGAGGTTTGCTTACGTTGTTTTCAGCACCGTTTGCCGGAAGATTGGCCGACCGGCGTGGAAAATATCCCGTTTTTGTTTGGTTTGCCCTGCTATCTTTAATTCCTGTTTGGTTGATTACCAATTTACAGCCCGTGCCTTTATGGGTTATTTTAACTATTTCCGGCCTTTTCTTTATTTTTATCAACGGCCGTATGATCCCAACACAGGCATTGGTATCCAGTGTGGTGCATCCTCAAAAACGGGGTGGATTTATGAGTATCAACTCCTCCATGCAACAACTGGCCACAGGGCTCTCTGCTTTGATTAGTGGTGCAATCGTTTCTAAGGCTTCAGATGGACAAATCCTGCACTATAACTGGGTGGGTTACCTATCCATTGGACTCATCCTGGTCAGTATCTGGCTGGCTGGCAGAGTGAAACCGATTAGCTAAAGAATATCCAATAACCAATGCCGAATGTCGAATGTCCAAGTAGGGCG
>DLXL01000594.1:4091-4296 GCA_003448025.1 Saprospirales bacterium
TGTCGAATGTCCAAGTAGGGCGGGGGCTTGGTATCAGCACTTATGTTTGTTTGTTCTCGGGTGTCTGGCCTAATATCCATCAGTACTGTGGCCAGTCAGGCGTGATGTATCAAGCAAACGTGCTGACACAAGAGACACGCCACACTTGGACATTGGACAATGGACATTGTCGTCGGACATTGAATATACCTGTACAAGCGACCAA
>DLXL01000377.1:0-400 GCA_003448025.1 Saprospirales bacterium
TTTTACCGATGTTTTTTGGGCATAGGCGCCAGACTCAATTTGGGCGATCAACGTAATCAAGGTGAAGAACCGGACAATATGTTTAGACATAGAAGAAAATTTGGGCAAAAATAGAGAACTTGTGGCTTGTTCAGGATTTTTTACCTGCAGACCAAAAATTCGCCGGGCTTTTAGAATTTTGCACCATGAAATGAACACGCCGGACAGGCGTTTTCCGTGATCTTTTTATCCAGACTACCTGACATTTTCAAATATGACAAGTAAACCAACTTTATTGATCCTGGCTGCAGGCATTGGATCGCGCTACGGCGGACTCAAACAAGTGGATGGCATGGGCCCGAACGGTGAGGCTATTCTGGAATATTCCGTTCAATATGCCATACAGGCCGGCTTCGGGAAA
>DLXL01000377.1:527-1314 GCA_003448025.1 Saprospirales bacterium
GCCATACAGGCCGGCTTCGGGAAAGTGGTTTTTGTGATCCGAAAGGATATCGAGGAGGCCTTCCGCGAAAAAGTAGGCAAACGGGTAGAAGCCAGGATAGCTACTGAATATGCCTTCCAGGAATATGACTCCTGTCTTGAGTGGCTTTCGGAAAAACCTCATCGGGAAAAACCCTGGGGCACCGGCCATGCTATTCTCTCGGCACAGCATCTGATCGATACCCCTTTTGCTACGGTTAATGCGGATGATTTTTATGGTGCAGATGCTTTTCAGCACCTGGGCGCCTTTTTGCAACAGGAATGTACGCCTGAAGTGTACGGCATGGTAGCCTACCAATTGGGCAATACGTTGTCTGAAAACGGAGCCGTTTCGCGGGGTGTTTGTTCCGTGAATGCAGCCGGCTTTCTGACCAATGTAACAGAGCGCACCAAAATTGAGCGTTATGAAGACGGGATATGCTATTCAGATGAAACCGGTCGTCATTTTTTGGCTGACCAAACGCCGGTGTCGATGAATCTGTGGGGGTTCCATCACAACATTATGCAGGAAATTGAAACACAGTTCCGTGCATTTGTAACAAACAACACAGGCAACCCAAAAGCGGAATTTTATATCCCTACTGTGGTGAACAATCTGATAGAAGCAGATAAGATCAAACTGCGCGTTTTGCACAGTAATAGTCAGTGGTACGGAGTCACCTATCCGGAAGATAAAGAAACCGTTCAGGCTGCCCTGGCGAAATTGTAGGGAATTTGGGGGAATTTGGGGGTTTATGGGGTTTATGAGG
>DLXL01000377.1:1526-2303 GCA_003448025.1 Saprospirales bacterium
GGATACATAAACCCCATAAACCCCTATAAACCCTATAAACCTCATAAAATTATATCTCTGAATTATGAAAAAGCACATTCTACTACTTGCCTTTGCGGGCTGCACGTTTGCACTTTCCGCCCAGATCAGCGTCGGTTTATCCGGCGGCGCCAATTATACCTCCTGGAAATGGGAGGTAGATAATCTGCCTACCGGTGCGTTTGATCAACCCGCATTTGGATGGCGGGCTGCTTTACTGGCTGAAATACCCTTGAACAAACAATTGAAATTAAGGACCGAATTGGGTACACAGGTCTATGCAAATGGGGAGAAAAAAAGTTTTATTTTCCCAGATGACTTTTTAAATGGTGATTTTGACGGTTCTCAATACCATTACAGGGAAAACTATCAATTCTGGGAGTTCAGTGTTCTGGCAGAGGTATTACCTTTCCGGAAGATGTCCTGGTTTTATGTGGTGGCCGGCGCAACGGGGGGAAGGCTGACCAAGGGGTGGCCCAGTTTCAAAGCTCTGGAGCCTGATAAAGAGCAATTATCCGGCACCCCAATCGATGTTAAAAACGACAACTGGCACCACAATAGCCTGGCAGCAGATTTGGGACTGGGCGGGAATATTCCGTTGAGCAAATCTATCAAGCTCAAACTGGAATCCCGTTTTTTATATTTCTTCAACGAACTCGACGACCTGGATAATGTGCATTCGCGGATTAGTCCGGTGATGCTGAATCTGGCTTGTGTGTATACGTTGTAAGGGTTCACCGCAAAGTACGCTAAGTGCGC
>DLXL01000377.1:2435-2673 GCA_003448025.1 Saprospirales bacterium
CACCGCAAAGTACGCTAAGTGCGCTAAAGGAGTCTATTTTGCGTACTTAGCGTACTTTGCGGTGAATACTTTGCGGTGAACTTCGTACTTTGCGGTGAATAAAATGACTTTCCTATGCGTACCCTGCTTTTCGCCGCTTTTATGCTTTTCGGCCTGGCAACACAGGCGCAAACCACCAAGCCCGCTCCGGAAGAAACTCCTGCGCCGGCGCCTAAACCGGCTTACCGCTCGCCAGGCG
>DLXL01000377.1:2858-3103 GCA_003448025.1 Saprospirales bacterium
ACCGCTCGCCAGGCGTGAATATCTCCGGCCCTACCACCATCTGTAAAGGCGGAGAAGCCATTCTCAAAGCGGAAGGTGATTACGAGAGTTTTGAATGGAATACCGGCGTTCAGGATCGCTACCTTCGCGTGCGCGAGGAAGGAACCTACGAGGTTACGGTAGTGACCAAAGGCGGCTGCCGGCTCACTACTTCCGTTACCGTGCGGGAAATTACGAGTACTAATACGGTGGACGGTAGAAGGTGG
>DLXL01000647.1:0-1395 GCA_003448025.1 Saprospirales bacterium
ATATATCCAGCCAACTCTTGACATAAATATATTTAATACTTTTAGATCAGTTCCAATAAACAGGAGAGATTACTCTATTAGTGTTCAGTTGGGTTTGTCTTTTATTTAGATAATTAAATAATTATGTCAAATTTAACATGCAATAGACTCTTTCAAGCCAATTCCATCAAAGCCTGAAGTGCAAAAAACCGGTTACTTTTGATAACTTAAAGCAGATTCTATAATTTTGATTGGTATCAGGAACCGGGTGGGTAGGACAGATGGTTACACTCTAAAATTTACTTGCGAGCTCACTTTACTTCCTAAAAATCAACTCAAACCAATGGAATTCATGCAACTTAGCCAACTTAAAATAAAGATTGATTTAAATACCAAATTTCGTTTCTTAACGAAAACACTTTTAATTTTCATTGGCATCTTTTTCAAGGTTCATCTATCCATTGCTCAAACATTTTTAACCTTAGGAGGAGGCTACTCGCTTCCCTGGGCTGTACAGGATGTTCCTGATGGGAACATTGTGGTTTTTGATGATGGTACTAGAATGATCGATGTTTATAAATATTCTTTAGGTCAAGGCAAAAACTATGCACTTTCGGCGGCTCATCGTATCTCAAAATCTTTAGATGTTGGATGTAGCGTTGTTTACGTAGATGGAAGAGAAACTACACGTACAGTGGCAGGTACAAATTTTGAGGTCAATAGCAAAACCGAGGGTAGCATGTTATGGATTACTCCAACAGTGAAAATAAATCTACTCAATGAAAGGAGTCTATCACCATTCATTAGATTTGGCATAGGGATTGGTGTTTTGGGTAAAATTTGGGTAGAAAATGAGGATATAACCTCTTTTGGCAATTTGTCAGTAACTCAAAGGCGTTTATCAAATGGTTTAGCTTATGGAGTTCATTCAGGGATTGGTCTTGCATATACCTTCAAGAAAGACAAACGTTGGGGTATGTTCATTGAGATGAGCTCAATTAACGCCTCGTATGGTCCTAAAAGAGGAGAAGTTGTTGCAAGAATTAAAGACAACATTGATGTTTTTAGTACGCTTACAACCAGCCAGAAGATAACTATATACAAAAACAGTTATATTAGAAATGATAATGCCCCCTCTGACCCAGAAAAACCAGGGTTCGCTGCAAGACGGTTTTACCAGTTTAGTAGTATCGGACTAAATTTAGGAGCGTCATATAGGCTATAGCTGCATTATTGCTTTTAGGCTAAGGAAAAAGTCTTTTCGCCTTATTATTGCCATTCATTTTCACCTTGAGCATGCGAAAATTATCCTTTCTGCTGGCACTGGCTATCTGTGCCTGGCATTGCGGCCAAACACCAGACGCGGGGGGGGGGGGGGGGGGAGGAGGGAGGGAGGGGGGAGGGGGGAGAGGGGGG
>DLXL01000647.1:1520-2716 GCA_003448025.1 Saprospirales bacterium
AAGCGCCTCCCCCACCCCTCCTCCCTCCCCCGCCCTCTCCGGAGCCAGAGGTCTATTGGTATTTCCTGAATGTCGACAAGCTCAACCTTCGGGATCAGCCCAACAAACAGGGAGCAGTCATTACCCAATTGGCAGAAGGGGATTTTGTATCCGGCAATGGCGAGATTTCTGCCAACAAGGAGGAAGTAACCCTGCGGAATATTCCGTTTAATGAACCCTATTTCAAGGTCAAAACCACCACAAATCCGCCACAGGAAGGCTGGGTATTCAGTGCCGCTCTGGTACCAGTATATGCGGGCGCACAATCCACCAGTCCGGATATTGGAAAGCTGTCTGCATTTAGCCGATTTCTCACCACACTTGACCCTAAAAAGCTGGAAAACGGCAAAAAAGCCTGGGATGATGTCCGGCAAAACTTCTCGAATGTGCAGGGTGTCAATGCCGATGGCGTATTTATCCTGCTGGAACGTTTCCTTTTCCGCATGGAAACAGACGGGGATTATTATACCATGACGGAAAAAGTGCCCTTTAGTACTGAAGAATACGAGGCTATTAACGCCGACAAATTCAACATCAGCAAATACCCGACCACCCAAAAGCTGGCAGACAACGGCTTCAGGCTGGCCACTGGCGAAGGCATGGTTTTTCCGGTAGTGGATTGGGTGAAACTAACTGAATTCTTTGCCACCAAGGTTACTCCTGCCATGAAAAGCTACATGGAACAAACTACCAAAGAGTTACTTCAACCCATGATGGACGATGGCGGCATCCTGCTTCCTCTGGAAGAAGTGGCAGACAGGGCTGTTTGGTGGGAGAAGTTCAATCAGATGCATCCTTACTTTGTACGCCGGGAAGAAACACAAAACCATGCCAAGGGTCTTGAGTTTCTGATTGTTTGTGGCGCTGATAATACTGGGTTAACTAATTACGAGGATAAAACAGTCATTCCTGAATACCAGAAAGTTTGGGCATACATCAAAGAAAAATACGCCGGAACCAACCTGGAAAAATCCGTCAGGGCTATGTCCGACCTGATCGCCTCCGAAGGCGGCAAATGCACCAAAAAGGTAGAAGAGTACCGTGAAAAGTTGGTGAATCAGTGAAGGTGGTAGAGTCTTTTTTACCGCAGAGGCGGAGAGGCGCTGAGAGATTCGAATTGTAGCTGGTTTTAGTGACGGGGTGACTGGCAGTCACCC
>DLXL01000647.1:2860-5578 GCA_003448025.1 Saprospirales bacterium
GACTGGCAGTCACCCCGTCACTAAAGCCAGCTAACGCAATCTATCCGCAAGGGCATCTGCCCAGGCCGGGGAGTCGTTGAGGCTGGGAACCAGATCCAATTGCTCCCCACCCCATTTGTGGAAGTCCTCCTGGTATTCCTCTCCAATTTCGATAGTGGTTTCAAGGCAATCCGCCGTGAATGCCGGACAAAATACCAGCAAGCGTTTAGCGCCTTGTTTGGCCAATTTTTCTATCACCTTAACAGTATAAGGCTGCGTCCAGGGGTCACTGCCCAACCTGCTTTGGAAACACACCGTGTATTGTTGCTCCGTCAGGCCAAGTTTGGCTGCAATGGCCTGAGTGGTGGCGTAACACTGGGCAGAATAGCAAAACTGGTTGGTTGGAGTCAAGGTTTTACAGCAATCATTTTGTTTCAGACAATGGTTAAAAGCATCGGCTTTAACCAGTTGTCGCTGAGGCAAGCCGTGATAGCTAAACAAAACATGGTCGTAACTACCCAGCTCAAACTGTCTGGCATTGGCGGCAAACAACTCAATCATGGGTTCCCAGGTTGGATAGGAATTGATAAACTCCGTTTCCGGAATGATTTGTTGTGTGCTCAGGATACGCATCACTTCCTCATGAACCGACCCAACCGTGGCGCTGGCATATTGCGGAAAAAGGCTGAATACCTTGATTTTAGACACCTTGGCCTGCATCAGTTTTTGAATGGCTGAGGCCAAAGAAGGATTTTGATAACGCATGGCAAGTTCCACCTGATAGGCTTCGCCCAGTCTGGCTTGGATTTGGGCGGCCAGTCGCTCGCCATAAAATTTCAGTGGAGAACCGTTTTCGGTCCAGAGTTCCTGATACGCCTTGGCAGATTTCCCGGACCGGAATGGCGCAATAATGCCCCGCACCAATAGATTCCGGGCAATGGGGTTGATATCTATGACCCTTGCGTCGAGCAAAAATTGTTTCAGGTAACGGTAAACAGCGCTACGTGAAGGCGCATCCGGAGTACCGAGGTTTACCAGCAAAATGCCGGTTTTTTGTTCCAATATGGGCATGAAAGCAGCTTTTTTCCATGAAGAAAGCCGCAGAGAAGCATCCCTGCGGCTTTCCTTGTTGTTACAACGCTTTTAAACCCTGAAAACGCAAAAACGTTGTCAGGTTTATGCAATAATTTCCTGTTTTTTGCCTAACCAGGCATAAGCGCCAAATAACAGGCCAGAGAAAACCAAATCGCCCATGAGGGTATTTCCAAAGAAAGGTATTCCTGCTGTATAACAGGCCATGAGTCCAGCCATAGTCTTGGCGTATACGCCAGACTCAACCCAAACACTGAAATTGGACACCAGGAAAAACACCATTGAAGCCGACAAACTGGCTCCCAAAATACGTACCACTGAAATCTTTTGAGCAAGCCAACTATAGCCTGAGATCATCACCAGTGCAAACGAAAGATAAATCCAACCAGAGGTGATCCAAACAAACTGCCCCTGATACATTTCTGCATAGATCACATTATTGATGAACAGATCAGAAAGAAACAAGGCAATAAAAGGCACCAGAAGCATCAGATACTGTCTCCCAAAATAGGCTGCACCAAATAGTGCAATGGCTCCAAGTGGCGTAAAGTTATGCGGGTGTGGCAGCAACCGTGTCAGCGTTGCAAGGGCTATGAGGGCAATGGCAAGGCGTTGATTCATAAAATTGGGTGTCCTGAAAAAAAATGAATGATGGGAAGTTATACAGGACGGCACAAAGATAGAACGAACACCGTTCCGTAAGTGTCGTTTTTCCAAAATTCCGCATTACAAATTTGAGGTGCTGTATCATTGCACTGATTCCGAAATCTTTTTACTTGAAATCGTTTGAAACAAGTCAATCATTATGCCCAATATGCATCAAAAACTTTCAATTCTATTCTTTTTCACCTTTGGCTTACTGGCAGAAGCAAAGGCTCAGTACTGGCAACAACGGGTTGATTATCAAATCAACGTTGATATGGATGTCAGCAAACACCAGTATAAGGGCAACATGCGTCTTACTTATACGAATAACAGCCCGGACACCCTTGACAAAGCTTTTTGGCATTTATATCTCAATGCTTTCCAGCCGGGCAGTATGATGGATGTGCGTTCCAGAAACATTGCCGACCCGGATGCCCGTGTTTCCGACCGTATTTTCAAACTAAAGCCTGAAGAATATGGATGGATGAAAATAAAAGCCCTTCAGCAAAATGGTAAACCTACTGTTTTCAAACATAGCGAAACCATTTTGGAGGTCACGCTGGCCGAACCTATTCTTCCGGGAGCTACTACTGTTTTTGAATTGACCTGGGATGCACAGGTGCCTTTGCAGGTACGTCGTAACGGACGTGACAGCAAGGAAGGTATTGACTACTCCATGGCTCAATGGTACCCCAAACTTTGTGAATATGATCAAATGGGCTGGCATGCCAATCCATATATAGCCCGGGAATTTTACGGCGTTTGGGGCGATTTTGACGTTAAAATCAGCATAGATAAAAATTACGTGGTTGCTGCTGGCGGATATCTGCAAAACCCTCAGGAGGTTGGTTATGGCTATGAAGCGAAAGGATCTCCTTTGATACTTCCGGCCGGGGATAAACTGCTCTGGCACTTCAAAACGCCCAATGTGCATGATTTCTGCTGGGCTGCCGACCGCGATTACACACAAACCTCTATCGTGGCAGATGACGGTTCCATTAT
>DLXL01000513.1:0-1530 GCA_003448025.1 Saprospirales bacterium
TTTTGTTTCTTTTTCCTTCTTTTTTGTCTTTTTTTTGTTTTTGTTTTTTTTTGTTTTTTGTTTATTTTTTGTTTTTTTTTTTTTTTTTTTGTTTTTTGGTTTTTTGGGTTTATGGGTTTATGTGATTATGGGTTTATGGGTTTATGGGTTTGAGAGGAGTGACGTTTTGCGGGATTAAACCGTTGGGATAATGGATAATATTCGCAAACAAACCGCAAAAAAAGCCGGTTAGCGCGCCTGAAGGCTCACTAACCGGCTACAAATAAAAGCGCTATGCAGTCAAACACATGGAGAGGAATTGGCTATTAGTGGACCAATCCCGCAAAAAAAAGGTGGCGCCTGCCCTGTTTACCGCTGAATCATCAGAGGCTTCAAACCGGAATCGCCCATTTGATCTCTGACCTGAACAAAATACAAACCCGGAACAAGTTGAGAAACCGGGATATGGGTTGCTTCATGCTGATTCAGTGTAAGCTGACTTACCACCCGCCCCTGCCGGTCAAGGATTTGGGCAGACTCCAGATTTTCGCCCAGCAGGGTTATGAAAGACGCGGCCGGGTTGGGGAATACCTCGAAAGTGAAATAAGAGGGTTCCTTCGTCTGTGACACGGCTCCATATCGATAATTACGGAATCCGGATAATTTCCAATCTGGACCGTAGCGGCTCATAAACCGTTCCGTGGCTACGTTATTCTCCGCGTTATAGGTATAGTGGTATCGTTGATATTCATGCCAGGCAGAATCTGTCCATTCGGAAATGGATTTAAATACAAGTTGATTTTGATGATCAAATGCCAGCGAATCCTTATACTCACGATCCCATACATTACCATTCCAGCGTTCCCGAACAAGCACCGTGTAATGGCCTTCATCATCTTGCTGCCGGATTTCCCGCTCAAAAGGATCCTTCCAGCCCGATGACCCCCATTTATCCGTGTAGGTAGCCGACAGCAGATCCGTTCCGGGAATATATTGATATCTGATTCTATGTGAATTCGTCCAGCCTTGGTCAGGATACTTAGCATAAAACTCCGTGGATGCCAACAAACCGTCCAAACCATAAAAATGGGCATGAATACTGGAAGGCCATGTTTCTTTAATCAACCTGCCCCGGTCATCATATTCTTTCCATATTGTTGCATGAGGATCCCATTGGGCATTCAACCAACGTTCATAAAAGATAGCCGTTACCTGATGGTTGTTATTATAAGTAAATTTAAACTTCGTCCTATTGACCCAGCCTTCGGGATTTTCCCAAAATTGGCTGGTGTAAGTCAGTAGATTTCCATCAGTATCATAGGCATAGTCTATCTTTCGGTTCAAACGCTGCCATGGATTGCTTCCATCTTTTTCAAAACGCCAGGAGCTGCTTAGTAAGCTCTGGTCGTTATAGCCATACCAGGTGGAGTCGATGCGATGAACCACTCCGTTGGAAAAAGCGTAATGAGTTTCGGATATTAGATTACCGGGCTGGGCTGCCAGGCCCAGCCCGGTAAAACAAAAAACGATCAGGGCAGGAAAAATTTTCAT
>DLXL01000513.1:1662-7892 GCA_003448025.1 Saprospirales bacterium
AAACGATCAGGGCAGGTAAAATTTTCATCATTTCTATTTAGGAATAATCACCAAAGGCTTTACGCCTGGCACCCCGTTTTCACCTGTTACCTGAATAAAGTAAGTTCCAGGAGAAAGATGTGCCACCGGAATCATGGCCCCCGATGTATCTGCCAGGCTGATATTACCTACCAGACGGCCCAGACGATCAAAAAGTTGGGCAGATTCCAGATTTTCACCCAGCAAGGTTACGGAAGACGTAGCCGGGTTGGGGAATACCTCAAAATTCGTCAACTCAGCCTGATGAATCCCTGATAAAGCGCCGTAATGCAAGCGTCCGAAAGTGGCCATTTGCCATCCGGTGCTTTCGAGTACCTCAAGGCGCGCACTGGTAAAATTATTGTTTGAGTCGTAAGTGTTGAATTGTCGCATTGCATCATTCCAGGAAGCACCGCCCCAATTGGCTGAAACCCAGTAAATCAGGTTATTTTCAGCGTCGTACTCATTGACAATTCTGGAAACCGGAGTCCATTGACTCTGATTCAGGTACTCCGTTACGGATTCAATGGTATTGCCATTGGCGTCGTACTGAAAATGCTTACGAATGCTGGCAGTCCAGGCTCCGGCAGTCCAATTACTGGAAATTTGTGTTTCCACAAGACTCGAATTTGGGAAATAAATATAGGTTTCCTGCGATGAATTAACCCAATTTCCGCCTGAATTAACCTGATAAGTCTCTGTCTGCAACAAGCCTTCTACCGAATAACTGTACTGTCTTTGGCTGTTTGCACTAATCGAACTGAGGAGCAAACCGTTAGCATCATACATATATTCAGTAAAAGAATTTAGTACCCAATCAGACACTCCCCATTTCTCTACTTTATTTGTAAGTTTTTGATTATCAAAATTGTAGGTATAACTATAACGCCAGGTATTCACCCATCCATCTATGTCATTGCCAATTTGCAGCGTAAAACCGAGTAAGTTGCCGATGACGTCATACTGATAATCTGTACTTCTGCTCTTTAAAAACCAGAGGCTTGTAACCTGGTCATATCTAAAGTTTCGATTGCCATCTGTCTGCAACTGACCATTATAAGAAACAGTAATGGAGTCGCCACTCACTTGAATACCATTGGTATCAAAGGTTAGAAACGATCGTGAAATCAGTTTCCCCGGTTGAGCATGCATGAACGAGCCGCATGACAATAAAAGAAAAAGTGTAAAAAAGTTTTTCATAACAGGGTAGTTATTGTTTTTAATGGAGAAAAGAGGGAGAAGCGCAATGGTTACTTTGAAGCGCTTTTTTTGCAAAATGTCACAAAAGCGTTAATTCCTTGCTTTAGCCAACTTTTTGTCCGAAAAGCAGTTTAACTTGGCCCCTTGAATGCAACCTTGGCTGAGAAATATGGTTATTATGCGGATTGCCTGAATTTGGCTTAAATGTAAAAAACACTCCCCAAATAATCTTCATTTACGGCTAAGCCTGCCATATAATCCGACAAGTAATACAAAACGGCAAATAAAAGGGATGTAAACCCGCCAGTTTTTGGATGTTTTGCCCATTCACCCCCTACCCAAACACCCGAAACCGCAAACACCCGAACTATGCAACGCGATAACTATAGCCTGCTCATCGAAAAGCTTGACGCTTTCATCCGTAAGTTCTACATCAATCAGCTCCTTCGTGGCGCGCTGTATACAGTTGGTGTAGTACTGGGTTTGTTCATTTTACTTAACGTAGCCGAGTATTATTTTTACTTCAGCACCGGTGTGCGTACGGGCTTGCTCTGGGGATTTCTGGCCCTGAGCGCCTACACCGTTTGGCAATGGGTGGCCCTGCCGCTCATGCATTATTTCCACCTCGGAAAAGTGATCAGCCACGAACAGGCCGCCCAGATCATTGGCCAGCACTTTACCAATGTTAAAGATAAGTTGCTGAATATCCTGCAATTAAAGCAGCAAAGCAACAACGCTATATATGCAGAGTTGATCAATGCCAGTATCAACCAAAAAAGTGAAGAAATACGGATTGTACCTTTCCAGGCTGCCATTGACCTGGGCAATAACCGAAAGTACCTGCGTTATGCGCTCCCTCCGGTAATGCTGCTGCTGTTCTTGTTGCTCGGCGCGCCCAATATTCTCAAAGAAGGTACCATGCGGCTCTGGAACAGCACCACCAAATTTGAAAAACCAGCCCCATTCAAATTCCTGATCAATACAGATTCCCTGAAAGCGGTGCAATTCTCGGATTACGTGCTGAAAGTAAAAGTAGAAGGCTCCGCACTGCCTAATGAAGTGTTCATTTCTTTGGGGAATGTGCAGTACCGTCTCGAAAAAAACGCCGCAAACGAGTTTTCCTACAAATTTACCAACCTGCAGAAAGACACGGAATTCAACCTGTTCTCAGCAGGTGTGGAAAGCCGGGATTATTTGCTGTCCGTCATCCGAAAGCCTAATATCCTGTCTTTCAATACCAAACTGCAATTCCCGGGCTATATTGGTCGCGCCAGCGAAGAGCTCTCCAACGTAGGCGATCTGGTTGTACCTCAGGGTACCGACATCAGCTGGGTGTTCAATGCACAAAACACCGATAACCTGCAACTCCGGTTCGGGGGGCAGGCCGGTGAAGAAGCCAAACGTTTCGACGATGAGTTGTTCCAATACCGCCGCCGTGTGATGAAGGATGAGTCGTACAAATTGTTCCTCAGCAATGCACTCTTGCAGGGCGCCGACTCAGTAGCCTATACCATCACCATTATTCCCGACCTGCACCCGCAAATCAGTGTGGAGGAATTCAAAGACACCGCCAATCTTCGGCTGTCTTTTTTCGCCGGCGATGCCTCCGATGATTATGGTATTTCTAACCTGACCTTCAACTATCAACTCAAAAAGGCCAAGGGAGGGCAAATGCCGCTCAATACCGTAAAAATAACCCCAAGCGGCTCAGGCAAACAGATTCAGTACGAATATTCCTGGGACATCCGTAACCTCAACCTTGAACCAGGCGATGAGGTACAATATTACTTTGAAGTATCAGACAATGACGGAGTAAACGGCGCCAAAAGTGCCCGCACCGGCCTGATGAATTACCGGATGCCTACGCTCGATGAGTTCCGCCAGCAACAGGCAGACAATTCTGAAGAAATTAAAAAAGACCTGGAAAAAGCGCTGAAAGAAAGCCTCAAAATTCAGGATGAATTGAAAAAACTGCGTGCCAAAGTGCTGCAAAAGAAAGAAATGGACTGGCAGACGCGCAAGGACATGGAGAAACTCATGCAGCGCCAAAAGCAACTTCAGGAGCAGCTGGAAGAAGCAAAAGAAACCTTTGACCAGAACAAAGAACAGCGGGAGGAATTCAACCAGCAAAATGAAGAGTTACAGAAGAAGGAAGAGCAACTGGAAAAACTGTTCGAGGAAACCATGAACGACGAGATGAAAAAGCTCCTCGAAGACATCCAAAAATTGCTGGAAGAACAGAATAAGGATCAGATGCTGGAGAAAATGGAGGACATGCAGATGAGTAACGAGGAACTCAACAAAGAACTGGAGCGCCTGGAAGAACTGTACAAACAGCTGGAAGTAGAACAAATGCTCAACCAGCAGATTGAACAATTGGAAGAACTGGCCAAGGAGCAGGAAGAACTAGCCAAGCAGACCGAAGAAGAGCAAAAAAGCGCAGAAGAACTTGGCAAAGAACAGGATAAGCTCAATGAGAAATTGGAAGAGCTGGATAAAAAAATGGATGAGTTGCTAAAGAAAAACGAAGAGCTGAAGCGTCCGGAAAAAATTGATGACAACCAGCAGGACATGAACGATGCAAAGCAGGAACAGAAAGACGCCAAGCAGGAACTGAACAACAAACAGAACAAAAAAGCTGGAAAGAAGCAGAAGAACGCGGCCAATAAGATGAAGGAGATGGCCAACAAAATGAAGCAGGGAAAAGAAAGCGGGGATATGCAGCAAATGGAGGAAGACCTCAAAACCATTCGCCAGCTGCTGGAAAACCTCGTAGGCCTGTCCTTTGCTGAGGAACAAATCAAAAAAGAATCTGAAACCACCAACCCTAATACGCCAAGGTTTGTAGAACTGGCTCAACAGCAATACAAGATCAAAGACGATTTCAAGTTGGTGGAAGACAGCCTTCAGGCATTGGCATTGCGCCAATTCCAACTTGAAACGGTGATTACAGAGAAGGTTACGGAGGTGAACAGCAACCTCAGGAACAGTTTGGAAGAAATGGAGGAGCGCCGCAACACGACGGCCACCGAATATCAGCACCGTACGATGAAGGCACTGAATGACCTGGCCTTGTTACTGGCTGAGTCTATGCAAAACATGCAGGAACAAATGGCTTCTGCTATGCCCGGCAGCCAGAGTTGCGACAAACCCGGCAAAGGCAAGGGCGCCGGCAAGGGCAAAGGGAAAGGACAAGGCGAACCCAAGGACAAGCTCAGCAAGGGTCAGGAAGATCTGAACAAGATCATGAAAGACCTCAAAGAGCGCCTGGATAAACAGGGTAAGGAGAAAAACGGCGAAAAACCCGGCGGTGGCGGCGGTGGCACTCAGCCGTCAAACAGCAAGGAATTTGCCCAACTGGCTGCCAAACAGGCTGCCCTGCGCGAAGCCCTGCGCAAAATGCAAAAAGAAAAACAGGAGCAAGGCAAAGGCAGCAAGGCGCTCGACGAGCTCATGGACGAAATGAACAAGATCGAAATTGATCTGGTAAACAAAAAGCTGAACAACGACATGCTCAAACGCCAGGAGCAAATCCTCACCCGACTCCTGGAGCACGAAAAAGCCGAGCGCGAGCGGGAACAGGATGAACAACGCGAAGCTGAAGTAGCTCGTCAGCAGCAGCCTAAAATGCCGCCGGCCCTGGAAGAATACCTCAAAAAACGCCGCGCCGAAGTGGAGCAGTTCCGCACGGTAAGCCCGGCACTGAAGCCGTACTATAAACAGCTGGTGGAGGAATATTTGAAAGGGAAGTAGGGATTTGCGACTTGCGATTTACGACTTGCGATTGACGATTTGCGACTTACGACTTGTGATTTGTGACTTGTGTAGTCGGATGTTTGATTGAAGATACGTCCATATCCAGGACTCCAGAGTAATTACTGGAATATGGGCCTGTTGAAACTTATAGGCCTAAGTCGTAAATCGCAAATCGTAAATCGCAAATCGCAAATCGCAAATCTACAACCTCCTCCCCACATCCAGCACCCGGATCTCCACCTGCGCAAATGGCTCTACCCCGGCATCTGCGCTACCAAACCGGGTATCAAACAAAAATGTATTGGCGCCCTCAGGAAGCAGGATCTGTCCTTCCGGAAATGGAACGGTCTCTACCACATGCCATTGCGCATCATACACCACCGCCTCGGTGCCTCCGGTGTATTTCAGGGTATGACCTTTCTTTAGCACCACATTCATCCGGATTTGCTTGCTGCGGTTGATCTCCCATTTCAGGGTATTCAAATCGGCGCCGTTGGCCGTGACGATCAACTCCACTGGCGATTGAGGTACCGGACTGTTTACCGAAAAAGTGGAATACAAAGGCTCTCCGGGCTGCCTGACTTTCTGCGCGTGTTTGAATTTATGGGAAAATATCTCGGTCAGATACAGCTGTTCATCAGCACCTTTTTCCAACCGAAATTCAGTATTCAGGTCTTTCATGCGCGCACAAATTTCGGCGGAAAATTGACCTTTCAACCTGGCCGTTTCCCACAACCGAATGGTTTCCAGGAGTTTATGACACATACCGTTGCCTTCAGCTGCCGGCAGGTCCATCACCAGACAAAAACCGGCATTATAAGCCGCCGAGCGCGTCATTAGCCATTCAATGTCCTCCAGAGTGGTGCCGGCCGTAAACTTGAACCAGCCCAGCATGCCCGGCATGAGGTTGCGCTTGAAATATTTCTGATTGAGCATGCGATACTCCGTCTGGCTCTCCCGGAAGCCCGCATACCAGGGCTCACCCCAATTCATGCGGGAATACAAGTGCCAGAAATAATGCCCGGAACGACTCGCGCCCAGCACAAAATGACTTTTAAGGTCTTTGTTCAGTCGGTCATACCAGGCCTGTGCGAACAATGCCTCTCCGTAATTCCCCAATCCGGTGGAATGCGCGCCTTCCAGTCCGTCAAAATCCAGCATCCGAACACCGGTTTCGTTGAATAAATCGGCCACATTTTCCGAGATTTCCTTGTTCAGCGCCGCATCGCCCAGGAACACCTGATAGGCGTGATCAA
>DLXL01000513.1:8040-9720 GCA_003448025.1 Saprospirales bacterium
ACCCCCCTGGCGTGCGCCGAGGCCCTGGTACCAAAAGCCCCCCGCTCACAGTCCAGCAACATCCAGGGCGCCTGTTCCGATACGCGTCCGTAACGAATGATCTCCTCCCCGATCTGTACGCCATGCGGCGTGTGATTCTCCATTTGATTGAAGAAATCCGGTTGATCCACCGTGATATCCTTTTGGGTGGCATCAATGGCCTGCGTGAGCACGCTTGAACCCGTTTTGGCCAGGCGTTTATCCGGCACGGGGCTCACGTAGGCGTCCTCGGTGTTGATGAAATTGCTGAGCGTATGGGTGCCGAGAGAGACGCCGCGTTTTTCCGCTTTTTGCACACAGGCTTTCAATCCGGCTTTGCCATTGGGGAAAAACAGCGGACTCAACTCGTAATGTCCCCAGGTTTTGAATGGCGAGCCGTGGTACAGGTAATGCATACCGGCCCGTTCGGCGTAGGTGAGGCATTGATCCACATTGGATTCATCAAAATCCATGATGAGGTACGACGTATTGGCAATGGGTGAGGTTTTAATCCACTGTCCGTTGATGGTGGGGTGCGGCAAACCTTCTGCCAGCTCAATGGCGCCGATGGTTTCCAGAGTTTTCCCACTTGGGCACCCGAACAGGGCAATGGCGCTGCCTTTCAGGCCACCGTCGTTCAGGGCCGGGGCTACGTATCGTTTATGGCCCCAGTTTTCAATCACGCGGTCTTCGCGGCGGTTGCGCACGTAAGCCTGCAGGGTAGCCCCGAAACGGGTGGGTTTGGCAGCCTCCACGGAGTACAGCACCCAGCGCTTTCCTTGCTGGAGGTTTTCGTAATCATCCTGCTCGAATACATCTATTTGCGGCAGATGGTCGTTGTCCTTCCAGGGATACCCGCCCAGCGTTTTAGGGTTCAAGGCCTGGATACCGGCAGTAAAAGTGGCATTTTGGGCAATACCCACCGTTTCGCCAATGCTTTCTTTCAACGTTACGCCGTATGGGCCCCACATCGCCAGCGCCACTTCCTGATCGTTGGATACTTTCAGGAGTTCAAAACTTAGGTGACTGGCTTGTTCCTTTACCCTGATATCAGCCGTTCGTCCTTCCGGAAATCTCAGGGTGAGGGTCTTTTTAGCCTTCTGGTATTGTGCCCCAACGGGCCGGTACAGACTATGGCGAATCATCAGCGACAGCAACCAGGAGGCTTGTTCCTGTGCCAGATAATTGGTTTGACTGCCCAGGTCGGTCCATTCCGTCAGTCGCCCGGAGGCATCCAGGGCAATGCGACAGGTTTGGGTTTGAAAAACAATGGGCGCCGGGGTTTGGAAGGCGGAGCAAAGGAGCCAGAGAAAGAGTAGGCGCAGGTGCATGGAGGAGATTTTGGCGGAAAAATACGAAAGGAAATACCTCCTTAGTAGTGTTGCCCAGTTATTGAATGATTTACACTTTAGTGTTGACTCTATGAGCATTTGGCAGCTTCATTCCGCTCCGCCGTGGTTGTTGGCGAGGACGCCAACAACGGAAAATAAACAAACGTGGGTTGTCATCCCGGGAACCGGGACCTACACAAGTCAGGCTGCGTGTTTATCCCATAGCCAAGAGCATTGTGTGTAGCCAGGCTTGTGTAGGTCCCGAGTACTCGGGATGACAACTCACGTTGCTATAAATACCCACGCAATCCCATCGTTCATCGTTCATCGT
>DLXL01000039.1 GCA_003448025.1 Saprospirales bacterium
AAATCCACGGCAAAATGGTGGAATTCTCCCCGTATTCGCAAGCTGGTGATATTGGATAGCACTTGTTTGAACTGCGCCTGGGTAGGCACCAGTCCATTGGTTGTGTTTACCCGCCAGCCAGCATCTTCCCTAAGAAACAGATCGTAATGCGTCCAGGTAGGTGCAGGGAGAATCGGTTGATCGAACACGAGCGTTATACCTCCGCCTTTCAGTTCAATATCTGCGAAGGTGTTGGCATTGGATACATTATTGGCAAACTGGTCGTAGCGCAGGAATTTGCCGTAGGCATCACATTTGGGTCCACGGAACTTAGCAGGCGCCACAAAATACCAGGTACCTCCAGTGGAGCCATCGGTCATTTGAATATGGCCGCCAGGATTCCCCCCGGAAAAGTTCCAGGTGGCTATATTACTCACAGGATCGCCATCGCAGCGCCAGTCTTCGTTGCCTGTGTCGAAAGTGGAGATTTGGGCCAGGCCTGAACATTGCATCCATAATATACAGATAAAAATCAAAAAAGGGCGCATAAACAATAGGTTATCAACAAAGGATGGCGCAATTTAGGTGCGATATTGGGTCAATGGCTGAATAAAGACCTTTTTTTGTCAGGAATGGCGAAAAGGCGATCCGGAAGAGCAGCTCACCTCTCCAAGATTTTTAAACAGGATTGCTGCTGGAAAGACTGGAGACTGGAAGATAACCGATACTTTTCCACAAAATGTGTATAACCGCTTTTGAGCGGTGTTGGTTAAAAATACGGCCAGGTAGTGTAAAACCTGACGGGCTTTTCTATATTTGCACCACCCCAATAGTCAAACGAGCTAAACTGTTTCTCTAATCTACCCTTTCTATCGTGCATTCAGACTCAAATCCGGAGCGATGGCTGCGGCGTACGAGACGTTTTTTCACTAAAAAATCGTCCATCGCCGCAGGAGCCACCCTCACCGCAGGCATCATTGCCGCCACCCTCACCCTAAACCAACAAGATACCGCCCCCGCTGCCGCAGCAATCGCCGTTGTATCACGCCCCGACGCGCTGCCTCTGGAAACCAACAACCTGCGCTGGGGCTTTTTCATGGATGAATACATCCAAAACCAAATTGAGCTCAAACGTGGAGATATTCTCGGAAGTATCCTCATGAAAGAGGCCGGCCTCACCTACCCTCAGGTGAATCAACTGGTGGAAAGCTGCAAAGACAAATTCAAAATCAACTCCCTGCGCGTAGGCTCCAGCCTGCAATTCCTCCGCCGCCAACCCGGCGAAGCACCTGAGTTGATGATCTATGAACCGTCGCCGTATCAATACACCATATTCCAATTGAAAGCACCCTTTCAGGTGGAAACCATCAAAAGAGATGTGGAGACCAAAATCGTGGCCGCAGCCGGTGTTCTGGAAACAAGTTTCTGGCAGGCGCTTAACGACAATGGACTTTCTGATGAACTGGCAGATGGTATGATTGACGTACTAGCCTCCTCAGTAGATTTCTACCACCAAAAACAGGGAGACCGTTTTAAAGTAGTTTACGAACAACACTACGTCCGTGGTGAAGCAGTTGGCACAGGTAAAATCATTGCCGCTGTCTACGAACGCGACGGAAAAGAATCCCATGCTTTCCATTTCAAAAAAGACGGTCAAAAAACCGATTATTTTGATTTTGATGGCCGTCCGGCACGGAAAGCTTTCCTGAAAGCGCCTGTGAAATTCAGCCGTATCAGCAGTCGTTTCAACATGAACCGTTTGCACCCGGTATTGGGCTACCACAAAGCGCACCTTGGCACTGATTACGCCGCGCCACATGGCACGCCCATCATTGCCGTGGCTGAAGGCGTGGTTACTGAAGCTACCCGTCGTGGAGGAAATGGCATCTACGTTCGCCTGCGTCATGATGGCGCCTACGAAACGCAATACCTGCATATGAGCGGACACGCGCGCGGTATACGCCCGGGCGTACGTGTAGCCCAAGGCCAAACCATTGGCTATGTTGGCTCTACCGGTCTGGCTACCGGACCGCACGTTTGTTTCCGTTTCTGGAAAAACGGTCGCCAGGTAGACCACCTGCGCCTGAATCTTCCACAACCTCAGCCCATTACCGGCCCGCTCTTTGAAGAATATAAAGTTGTACGGGATGATTTGATCAAAATGCTGAACAGCGTTCCTTACCGCACGTACAATTCCACCGAACAAACGGATGTACCGGTTCAGGCCGTTCCTTAAAAAAGGCGCAAAGACCAGACACGAAGGCGCAAAGACACGAAGAAACGAAGGCGCAAAGACACGAAGACGCTAAGGAGAACGCTTCGCGTCCTCAAAACACCAAAGGGGGAGTTTGACGTTAGTCAAACACCCCCTTCGAACTTTAGTGTCTTAGCGCCTTTGTGTCTTAGCGCCTTTGTGTCTTAGTATCTTTGTGTCTTAGCGCCTTTGTGCCTTCGTAGCCTTCGTGCCTTTACCTTACAATGGTTACATCGCCTTTGTAAAGTTCTACAACGCCATCGATAAACTCGATTTCTACTACCCACACAAAAACACCCGGATTCATCGGTTCCCCTTTATAGGTACCGTCCCATCCAAGTTCGCCATCGTATGGATTGAAATTTTCCAGTACAAATAGTTGTTCTCCCCAACGGTCAAAAATTGCCAGTGAATTCACCTTCCTTACGGTTCCAGGGCGTGGGAATACGCTGAAAAGGTCATTATCTCCATCTGCGTTCGGGCTGATAACGTTCGGGATGTATACATATTTGCGGCGGTCGACGATAACACGCACCTGATCTTCATCGCGGCAACCATTGTTGTCAACCACTTCGATAGAATAGGTAGTGCTAATAAACGGATATACGGTTTGATCCAGACATTGCGGACATTCTGCATCATCCGGCAGAGGCGACCAGATAACAGAGGCCAGACTGTCGAACGGAACATTCACAATGGCCTGCAGATTAGCGGATTGCCCTATTGCGATATTCTGATCATCACCCAGTTCCACATTTAAAGGAATTGGCGTGTTGACCACAATGATCTCAGACGTTTCGCAATCGCTCAAATCGTATGCAGTAATGGTATAAGAGCCTGCACCAAGGCCGGCAAACAAATTGCTATTTTGCGGAGCTGCACCATTGATGGAGAAGCGATAAGGAGCTACCCCACCACTTGGGTTAACCAGGATAGAACCATTACTCAAACCAAAGCATTTAGGATCAGTAGCCGTGAAGGAGATTTGCAGTGGAGAAGGTTCGGTTATGGTTACATTCGTCGTGGTGGTACAGGTATTGGCATCCGTAACGGTTACCGTATAGGAGCCGGCAGCCAGGTTGTTCACCGTTTGAGCCGCTACACCAGTTGACCACGTATAGCTATAAGGCGCCAATCCGCCATTGGCTGTTGCTGAAGCGCTACCGTCCAACGCACCCGGGCAACTTACCCCGAATCCGCCATAATTGGACGTTTGGGTTGCCGAAAGCGATGGAGGGAACAATTGCCCAATATTGGCCTGTGTAGTAGCTGAGAAGCCGTTATTGGAGGTATAATTTACGGTATAGTTACCTGGCGCGAGGCCGGCAACTGGCGTCGGAACGCCTACATTATTAATGGTACCATTGGCAACAGGAGTATTACCCAGCAATATGGTATAATTGAAGGGCCCTTCACCCAGCGTTACGGTCAACGTAAGCGAGCCGGTTGTTTGTCCGCAAGGAATGATGGAACCACTCAGGGTGGCAGTCATTCCGCAAGAGGCTGGAGGTAGCAGGCTGGTGATGGTAGTAACTGTACTATCACAGCCGAACTGGTTGGACAACACCGTTACAGAAGTTCCCACCTGACCAGGCTCGCAAGTGCCCAGATTTACGGTGGTTGTGCTGGAAGGCAACAAGGTTACTGTTTCAGTCACAATACTATCGCAACCAAACTGATTTACCAATGGATAAACAAAGGTTCCGACTCCGGCCGGATCGCAGGTAGCTGATTGTATTGCCGTAGTGTTGCTGGGCAAGAGCGTGATAGTTGTGATAACTGTACTATCACAACCAAAGATATTGGTAAGATCCTGGGTAAACACCCCAACATTGGCTGGGTTACAATCTGCACCTGTAAGGTTGGTTACATTGGACGGCAGTAATGAAACAGTGGTAATCACCGTGCTATCGCATCCGGCAGCTGTAGTTATTACATTGGTAAATGTTCCGGCAGCGTTGGGATCGCAGGTGGTTGCCGTAAGGAAAGTAGGCGGAATACCATTGAAAGTAATGGTGGTAGTTACCACACTGTCGCAGCCAAATTGGTTCGTAAGGGTTTGTGTAAATACACCTACCTGATTCGGATTACATGATTGGCCGGATAAAGAAGTGGCACTACTTGGAAGTAGCGTAACAGTAGTTATAATAGTACTATCGCAGCCATCAGCAGTCAGAATGGTATTGCTGAAAACGCCCGCCTGATTGGGATCGCAAGTGGTTGCAGAAACCGGTGTTGGAGGTATCCCATTAAACGTCACTGTAGTAATAACCGTGCTATCGCAGCCAAACTGGTTCGTAAGTACAGTGGTAAACACGCCTAGCTCATTGGGGTTACAGGATTGTGCAGTCAGGTTTGTGGTGTTGCTGGGTAACAATGTCACTGTTGTAATCACCAAACTGTCACAACCATCCGAAGCGGCTGTCAGCAGTTGATTAAACACACCTACATTGGCTGGATTACACGTTGTTGCGTCAACATATGTAGTGTCAGAATTTGAAAAAATTACCGTGGTAATCACCGTACTGTCGCAACCAAAAATATTCGTCAGATTCTGCGTAAACACACCTACGTTGTTAGGATCGCAGCTTGCGTCAAAAATTTCTGTAAGGTTGCTTGGTAACAGGATTGTAGTTGTAATAACCACGCTATCACAGCCGTTCACTTGAGGCAGTGTTAACGTTACGGAACCTGCATTTGCTGGATCACAAGTTGTGAGGGTTATAATGGTCGTATCAATCGGATTAACAATCAGGGTAGAAACAATTACGCTATCGCATCCATGAATACTACTCAATGTGTCAAAGTATACACCTGAAGTATTCTGATTGGCGCCAGCAAGAAATGCCGTTTCATCTTCGCATATTTGGATAGTCCGCGGGGTGGTAAACACAGGCCAAACTGCCACTGGAACCGTATCGTTCACTATCGTGGCACATGCTACCGGAGAATTGTCACTCACGGATATGAGCGTATAATTGGTATTCGCTGTTGGGCTTACCTGAACCTGATGACCATTATTGATGTCATTGAGGGTAAAGTTTTGGACGCCGTTCGACCAAACCACATCAAATGGACCATTTCCTGTCAACGTAAAGAGGAGGTTCAATGATTCTCCGTTACAGATTTCAGGAATGCCACTCAAACTGGCGGTTGGATTAGTGTTAACCTGAACATTCCGGCAAACTGGCGCCAGCGTATCACAGGTATTTTGAGCCGTTACACATACCTGACCCGATACTGCTGTGGCAAAATTAACCAGAATGGAATCTCCACTGCCTGAAAGTACAGCTCCTGGAGGAACGGACCATATATATATAGTACCCGGTTGAAGGGTATCCATAGTGTACAAATAATTACCGCCTGCAGTACACACACTGGCTGGGCCGTTTATCACAGGAGGAAACGGTTGATCACCCACTGAAAGCGGAATACAGGCCGATGGAGAAGAGCCACAAGAATTGGTCGCTGTAACACAAATCTGACCGACAGGGGTATTGGCACCCCAGGTAACAGAAATAGAGTTTGGAGAGAGAACTGTATAAGGGTGGTTGCCAGGCAATGTCCAAACAAAAGAAGTTGGAGGAGGGTTGCCTGTGGCTGTTGCACTATAAATGTGTGTTTCTCCTATACAGGGATTGGATTGACCTGTCAAAACAGGTAGTTGTGGTATCCCGGCGTTTTGCAACACGGTAACGCAGGCAGTATCATAACAAAACACACCACCGCGGCTGTGGCGAAGGATCAGACAGTATTGACCTGGCTGGTTGACCTGAATGTTGGGAAGCGCATTATTGCCAATAATGCCCGGCCCTGACCAACTATATACCGTTGCTCCTCCCTGTGCATTGTTGACCGATGATCCGCTACCATTCAGGGTGATAACCAGGTTGTTATCGCAATCAAGAATAGCCGGAGGTGCAATAACGGCATTCGGCTCCATAATGGCCAGATTAGTATTTACAATACTATCGCAGCCCAGATATCCGGTGCAAACACTGGAATAAATGCCGCTCTGACTATAACTCTGACCACAAACCTCATAAGTAGCCGGACCACACAAATTAACGTTCTTCATCGGTGAATTGGAAATGGGCACCACAATAATTTGACAATTCACCACACTGTCACAGCCTTGCCAGGCCTGAAGTGTCACAGGAAAAGTACCCGCAGCAAAAAACTCTTCACCAGCGCAGTTGGCTGAACCTCCCGGGCACATATAAGCTTTCTGATTGGTAAATACGGTTGGAATGACAGAAATCTGGCATCTTATCACACTATCGCAGCCCAAGTAACTGGGAAGTGTAACCGGAAAAATTCCTTGTGCGGAGAAAAACTCGCCAGCACATTCCACCTCGTCACCCTGACAAACACTATATTGTTCAGTTGTTTCAGTATCCTCACCTACAAAAATTGCCAGGCAAAGATTAGGGGCATTCGGGCACAAAATGGATTGGGCACAAACTTCTGCAGGCCCGGGTTCCAGCCATTGAACAACAGCATTCTGGCCCTGTGATGGGCCAACAATATTTCCAGCGGAAGGAGGATTAATTGTCCAGTTGGAAATCGTATTTGTATTGTAGGTGCTCAATGTTGCCGAAGGCAAACACATTCCACCGGTAGGGCCATTAATGGTTGGATTAACCCCGTTAATGGAATAATCGCAAACAGCCCCTGCATTACCATCAATCATAAGGTAATAATTCTCCCCCGGTGTCAGGTTTGAGGCTGTAAGTGTCTGGCAACTATTAGACGGAATGTTACCAAGACATGGAGAAACGAATTGAAAATCAATGCAGTTCACGGTGGAAAGTACTGCAGCCTGAATAGCCCCACCTTGTGCGCAGCCATAGGTACAGATCTCGAAAACAGCTGTCACATCATCTGCTGTAAAGGCAAAAAAGTGATTGTTTTCTACCGATGTGCACCAGGATGGAGGCAAAGAAACGGGGGTGTCAAAGGTGGTAGAACCAAAGTAACAATCCAGATTATCCGGACTGGGCAAAATACAGGCTTGTGTAGCATCAACAGATGGAACCGGATCTGTACACCCATTTGGATTACATTGGGCCCTTACATTTTCAGCAAAAACCAGGATTATCAACAACAGGAGAAAAGAAATGTAAATTTTCATCATAGTTTTAATTGTTAGAAGTGCAATACCTGGTCGTGCACCAAACATTGCAAAAAATATGAGATTCATTGATTGCAGTAAAACGCTGCATCAACATACAAATTCCGTTGAAGTTGAACCAGAAACCCTTCTTCGTTTCTTTCAATCAAACCGTAAAATTAATAAAAATTTATTGTGTACGAACAGGAAACTTTAAAGGTTCCTATAACCATGCCGCAAACGGCTCCTCCAATATCCGCTTCAACTCAACCATAAATCGGGCGGCATCTCCACCGTTTATCACCCGGTGATCCCAACCAATAGTCATGGGCATCATTAATCGTGGTTCAAACGTTTTGTTGGCTTCGTTCCAAACAGGCTCTATTTGTGCTGCAACAATGCTGAGGATGGCTACTTCAGGCCAGTTCACAATCGATATCATATTGGTTCCTCCAATACCACCAATATTCGAAATGGTAAAGGTTCCACCTGTGATATCATTCATCGTAATCTTGCCTGCTTTGGTTCTGGTGGTTACATCTGAGAGATCCACCGAAATCTGGGTAAGGTTCTTTTGATCCGCATTTTTTATATTCGGAACAAACAACCCATTTGGGGTATCTACAGCAATACCCACATTAACATATTTTTTGTATATTACCTCATTGGTATCAACGTCCAGACTGGCGTTGAATTGTGGCATGCGTTTTAAAAGTATGGCAACTGCCTTGGTTAGGATAGCTGTCATAGTCAATCCACCTCCTGCAGCTTTTACCTGTTCCTTGTACTGCTGACGCAATTCCTCCAACCGTGTGATATCTGCTTTTTCAGAGATATAGGCATGTGGAATCGTATTGGTGGAATACGACATTGCCTCGGAAGTCTTAACGCCCACATTATTCTGGGCCTTGCGTTCTACTTCACCAAACTTGGTAAAATCTGGCAATGATTTACGAGCGACACTTCCTCCCATAGCTGATCCACCACCTGTATCCAACTTGCGCTTAACATAATCCACCACATCCTTGTACGAAATTCTTGATGCCCCATCAGACGGACGCACATCAGCCAGATTTACCCCCAATTCCTTGGCGCGTTTCCGTGCCAGCGGCGAGGTCCGGTAAGAGCCGGATGGAACGGGTGCAGGCGTTGAAACAGGGGCCGGTGCGGCAACAGCAACTGCGGCAGCTGGAGCTGCTATGGCCGCCGGAGCCGGCGCAGGGGTTTCCTGTACAGGGGCTGATGGTGCCTGAACCGGGGCACTGGAAGAAGCTCCACCTTCCTTACGAATCCGTAATACCAGGGAGCCTTCTGTTACTTCATCTCCTTTTTTTACCAGAACCTCTTCAACAATACCTTCCGCATCTACTGGCATTTCAGCATCTACTTTATCGGTTCCAACAACAATAACAATTTGTTCGAGCGAGACTTTATCACCTGGTTTTACCAAAATGTCAGTCACTTTACCGCTAACACCATCTCCCAAAGAGGGGAGTTTATATTCATGAAGCATACGCTGCGTGGAATTTTTCTTTTTTACAGTGGGCAAAGATGCAGCGTTTTACTGGTAAAATTGAAGTCTTAGATTCAGAAATAATAACACAA
>DLXL01000015.1 GCA_003448025.1 Saprospirales bacterium
ATCCGCGTCATCCGCGTTCCAAATCCAATCCGCGTTCCAAATCCGAGTTCCCAACACGCGTTCAAAAACACAAAAGTGAGGTTTTCATCCACGTTCTGAGTCAAAAACATGCAATGATTTTTACTACCGAGTGTAAATCCTATTTTTGCACCCAACCCCGTCACCCCAACATGCATCGTGGATAAGTTTCCTTTTGATAAACAGTATGACTCCTCAGATTGTGGCGCTGCCTGCCTGCGCATGATCGGGCGACATTATGGGCGGTATTATTCCATTGAATATCTGCGCCAGTTGTCGCATACCGACAAAGTAAGCGCGTCGCTGGCTGGTATAGCGGAGGCTGCGGAAAAGATTGGATTTCGGACCCTTGGGGTAAAAACCGGATTCAATCGCCTGTCGAAAGATATTCCATTGCCTTGCGTGGCGCATTGGAAGCAGGATCACTTTGTAGTGGTGTATAAAATATCCGGCGGGGAGGTTTTTGTAGCCGACCCTGCCAGTGGAAAATCCCAGATGAAAGAGCAGGATTTTCTCAATGGCTGGATCAGCGATGTGGTCAATACGGAGCCTCAGGGCATATTATTATTGCTGGAATCCACTCCGGAGTTCTACAAACGTGAGGGCGAAAATAACAACCGCTCGGGGTTCAAATTTCTTTGGCCTTATGTCATGCAACACAAAAGGCTGATCTGGCAGTTGGGTATCGGTTTACTGTTGGGCAGTGTCATTCAGCTTGTTTTCCCTTTCTTAATGCAGGTATTGGTAGACAAAGGGGTTCAGTTGCGCGATTTGCATTTTGTATACCTCATTCTGGCCGCTCAGGGCATGCTGTTTGCCAGTCAGGTCGCCGTGGAATTCATCAGAGGCTGGATTCTTTTACACATTGGCACCAGGATCAACATCAACCTGGTTTCGGATTTCCTGCTCAAATTGATGCGTCTGCCTATGTCGTATTTCGATGCAAAGATGACGGGTGATTTATTGCAGCGGATTTACGACAATGAACGGGTGGAGCGTTTTTTGACCTCCTCATCTTTGGTCACCCTGTTTTCGCTGGTAAATCTGGTGGTATTCGGTGGGGTATTGTTGTTTTACAACTCCCTGATTTTTCTGGTATTTTTTTTAGGCGCCCTGGGTTATTTCGGCTGGGTTTGGCTGTTTATGGCCCGCAGGCGTTCGCTCGATTATCGCCGGTTTGAGCAGATGGCCGAAAACCAGAATGCCCTGATCCAATTGGTCAACGGCATGCAGGAAATCAAATTACACAATGCAGAGCGACAAAAACGCTGGGCCTGGGAGCGAATTCAGGCGCGATTGTTTCGTGTGAATGTACAATATCTGTCTACCGACCAATCCCAACGAGCCGGGGCAGCATTTATCAATGAAGGGAAAAACATTCTTATCTCTGTATTGGCGGCTCAGGCGGTGATTGACAATCAAATGAGCCTGGGCGCCATGTTGGCTGTTCAGTACATCATCGGACACATGAACGCGCCGCTGGAGTCACTGGTGCAGTTCCTCCTGCATGCACAGGAAGCAAAGATCAGTCTGGAACGCATGAACGAGGTACATGAACGGGCAGATGAAACCTTGAATGAAGAGTCTAAAGTCAGCGAACTACCCAAAAATGGCGATTTAACCCTGCAAAATGTCTCATTTCGATATGGAGGGCCACATGATCCATGGGTATTGAAACACCTCAACCTGCATTTCCCTCACGGAAAAACCACGGCCATTGTAGGTACTTCCGGCTCCGGAAAGACCACATTGCTCAAATTATTGCTGCATTTTTATGCTCCTCAGGAAGGCAGTGTGCGACTCAATGATCTTGGTCTCGACAGCTTTTTGCCTCGTACCTGGCGATCCAGTTGTGGGGTGGTGATGCAGGATGGATTTATTTTTAATGACACCATCGCCCGTAATATCGCCCTGGGCGTAGAAAATATCGACCGTGTACGCTTGCTGGAAGCCGCCAAAACAGCTAATATACAAGGGTATATCGAGTCGCTGCCGCTGGGATATAATACCAAAATTGGTCAGGACGGAACCGGATTAAGTCAGGGACAAAAACAACGCCTCCTGATTGCCCGTGCCATTTATAAAAACCCGCAATACCTGTTTTTTGATGAGGCCACCAACGCTTTGGATGCACATAATGAAAAGGTGATCATGCACAACCTGGAAACTGCCTTTCATGGCAAAACAGTGGTCATTGTAGCCCACCGGTTGAGCACTGTCCGGAATGCAGATAATATTATAGTGCTTGACAAGGGAGAAGTGATTGAACAAGGCACCCACCAGGAGTTGACGCAGAAGCGTGGAGCCTATTACCAACTGGTGAGAGAACAACTGGAGTTAGGGAGTTAGGGAATGTGGTAAATATGGGGGGGAGGAGGAAAATAATTGCAAAAAGAAGAAACGGGAATTGGGGGTAATTCGTTCTTTTGCTTTGAAAACAAATGAAGGTGCTGTGGCGTTATAGACCGTATTGAGAGAACAAGTCATCTACTGTTTGAAAGTTTGTTTACGTAACCATGCAACAAAGTCAATCCGTTTCAGAAGCGCTTAGAAATCTGGAAGCCAAGGGATATCATTTAGCCGACTCCCATACTGATCAACCTGAAGAAGGCTCCCAACCCAACGACTGGCGTTTGGATTCTGTTCAAAAAGTACATGAAGAGGGCAAAAATGCGCTGCTCATCGCTGTTTCAAGTGCCAGCAGGCGTTTGAAACTGGTGTTTTTGGAATCCACTTTTTCACCCTCTGATTTTTCTCCGCTCACCCTTTTGCGCAAGCTGTTTCCCAACAAGTCGAAATGACCATCCTCTGCAATGGCCGCCTGCTCGACCTGTCTCAGCCGGTGGTTATGGGTATCCTCAACCTTACACCTGATTCCTTTTTCGACGGAGGGAAATACACCCATATAGACTCCATTGTACAACAGGCTGAGCAAATGCTTCGGGAAGGAGCTACTATCCTGGATCTTGGTGGCGCATCATCACGACCGGGTGCAAAGGAGGTAAGTGAGGCCGAGGAGCTGAGTCGGGTGATGCCCGCAATCACCCGGATTGTCCAGGATTTTCCACAAGCCATTATTTCCATAGACACCTGGCGTTCTGCAGTTGCCAGAGAAGCGGTACAGGCAGGTGCACATATCGTCAATGATATTTCAGGAGGCCAATTCGATGCTGCATTGTTCCAAACCGTTGGGTCATTGCAAGTGCCTTATGTACTGATGCATATGCAGGGTACTCCGCAGACCATGCAACAAAACCCTCATTATGAAGATGTTGTAACAGAAGTTTTGGATTATTTTATTCAAAAAACAGCATTGTTGCGGGCTGCAGGGGTTAAAGACATTGTGCTGGATCCCGGCTTTGGTTTTGGCAAAACCGTTGCGCATAACTATACGCTGCTCAAACATTTATACGTATTTGAAAAGGTACTTGAGTTGCCTGTTTTGGCAGGTATTTCCAGAAAATCCATGATATGCAAGCCCCTGGGCATATCTCCGGAAAATGCCTTGAACGGGACCACGGCGGTACACATGGTTGCCCTTCAACAAGGCGCCCGGATTCTCCGTGTACATGATGTGCGTGAAGCCATGGAAGTGATCCGGCTCTGGCAATTATTACAGTAGTCTGGCAAACGCTTTCATGTTAACGTATAACATTTTTGGCTATTTTATTACATAGGTACCAAACCGGCGGTTGCGATGATTTTTGAAAGAGTATATTTGTACAAATAAATCTACCGCATCATGAAACACAATTATCTGCTAATTTCCCTATTGCTTATTTGCACCAAAGCCTTTTCCCAACCTCTTATTTGGGTAAATCCCATTCAATCAGCAACAGATTCACCGGATGAAACCGGCATAACCGTGCTGGATGTTGCCGTTTCTCCGGACGGCAACACCTATGTGGCCGGCATTTGCACTTATCCCTGTGCCTTTGCTCAGGGGGTTGCCGTCACACCTGATGCCGGCGGCCAATCCTTGTTCATTGCCAAATACAAATCCAACGGACAATTTGAATGGGTAAAAGATCTGGGGACTCTTGGTGAACACGCGGTCCATATTGTCGCACCATCTCTGGATGGCGTATATCTGGCAACTTCTTTTTCCGTGAGTAGTGTTGATTTGGGTAATGGTTTCAATGTATTCAGATCGTGTACCGGCCAATTTTGTGAAAATGCACTGATAGCCAAATTTGGTCCGTCCGGCGAAACCATATGGGCAAAAACCTACGAAGGAAGTAATATAGGCTTATTCTGGGTTTCAGGGATTGAACAAAATGCTGCAGGACAACTGATGGTTTGTATTGATTATGATTCTGAAATGCTTGATCTGGGGCCGGGCTTCGTTTTCAATAACCTGCCTTCAGCGGGGTTCTTTTTTTCCATCATAGAAGCGAATTCCGGAGCTACTGTCGATGTCAGATTCCCTGGCACCTTCGTGAGCATACCCTTTACGCAATCCCTCGCCTTCAACCAAAACGGCCAGGGGGTAATCACCGGACTGTTTTATGAACAGATTTCATTCACAAACGGCCCAACCTTAACTACAACTAACGACGAAACCAGCGCTTATTTTGCAGCCGGTATTGATGGCACAGGCAATGTGCAATGGGCAAGAAAAATCAACTCAAGCGATTATATGGATATTCTGGCAGCAGAGGTGGATAATGAAGCCGCTACATACCTTGCCATTGATGCCAGCGAGGATCTGCTGCTCGACAATAGCTCCATTTTATCCATAAACACCTCTTATGCCGGCGCCGTACTGAAGTTGAACAATAACAGTTTTTCCATCCCGGTTTTCATTCCCTATGATACAGACGATTATGCTATTATGGACGTAGAAGTAGATCAATGGGGTATAATCTATACCGTAGGATATACCAGTGGAGACATTCAGTTCGGAAATGATCTGGTTGAAACAAATGGGTGTGTAGATGCCCTGCTTACCCAAACCAGTAACCTCGGGCTTCCCATCAGCGCCCGCAGTATAGGTGGCGGCGGCTGCGAGGTGATATCAAACGGTTATTATGGTTCATGTATTGATTTAGACATGTACGGCTTCCTCTACGGCGCTGGTTCGTTTTTATTTAATTTTAACGAAGACGGGTTTAACTTCAACGGCAGAGGTGGGTTTGTCACCAAGATCAATACCAGTATTGTCTCCGTTAACGAACCTGAATTTGCCTCCGTGGATATCTTCCCCAATCCTTCTACAGGCACCTTTACGGTCAACCTTCCTGAAATGCCGCCATCAGACGCCCTTATTTCCATTTCCAATACGCAGGGTCAGGAAGTATTCCGTCAGACCGCCAACCAACAGGAAATCGGACTGGAAACATCCCTGAGCGCAGGTATGTATCTGATAACCGTTACCGATGGCAAGCGGATTTATCGCGGCAAAATCCAAATCATATGAGTGCGGAATTGCAGGAAATGTTAAGAAAGGTTGGTGTTTTCAACAAAAACACCAACCTTTTTTCATGATAAGATGTCTTCGTATTAATTGCTTGTTTAAGACACATTGCTGACACCATGCTATTGTTTTTGGGCAAGCACGAACAAACATTTTATATTATGAAACACAACATTCTACTTAGTCAGTCCTTAAAAACACTTT
>DLXL01000348.1:0-2126 GCA_003448025.1 Saprospirales bacterium
CGGGCTGTTTATGGGGTTTATGGGCGCAACTTCTGTATGGTGTATTTATTGAATCCCATCCAGGAGAATGGCTTCATGGAGTATTTCCAGAAGTTGTTCAGAGGATATGTTGGCTAAATGAGTCAGGCAGAAATAACCAACTTCTTTTCTTTGCCCCATCTGGATGAGGCCATGATCATTGGAAAGTTGATATCCGCGGGTGAATCCCAGATTCACACCTTCCTGGATCCCACTGTAGGGCATTGAGGCCGGGTATAGAAAAAAGATGCGTTTCCGACCTTTGAAATACGGAACGCCGTATCCCCAGGTTACGGTTAGTTCCGGAAAGTTTAGTTGAATTAACTGCTTCAAAAACAGGCATATAGTTCGTTCTGAAGGATTTAAATCATCCAAAAAGGAATCAAAATCTTTATGTCTGGCCAATTGCATGTGCAAATATTCTGTAAGTTTTTCAATCTTGCCAGCCTTTCTTAAAAGCATCCTTTAGACGGGAGTATCCAACCTCTCCTTACAAATTGCTTTCCACTCTGTCTTTTCAATTCAAATCCCAATCATTATCTTCGCCATTAGAATTATGAATGCATTGTTTAATCTGGTTGTAAAGCATTACCTCTCAAAGCGTATGAAACGTATTGAGAGATATATGTTACATCCGGAAGAAGCACAGGAAAGATGGCTCCGGAGAATATTGGATCGGGCACGGGAAACGGAGCAAGGTAAACGCTGGGGATTTGGAGACATTCGTAATGCAGAACAGTTTGCCCGGTCTGTTCCGGCTCAGGACTATGAAGCCATCAAGGTTGATATTGCCCGAATGATGCGCGGAGAACGAAATGTATTGTGGCCAGGTGAGATCAATTGGTATTCTAAAAGTAGCGGGACCACCAGCGACAAGAGCAAATTCATTCCTGTCCCCTACGGGAATATTTTTAATTGCCATATTGCCGGCGCCTGGGATGCCATTACCCTTTTATATCACAATAAACCCGATATGCAGGCCTTTCGGTACAAGCATCTCGCTGTCCCTGGAAGTTTCCAATCCTTACCTGAATATCCCAAAACCCGATTTGGAGATGTAAGCGCCATTCTGGTAAAGCATATGCCCACCATTGGGCGCTTGATGTACACGCCAGATACCCAAACCAATTTGATGCCCAACTTTGAAGAAAAACTTCAAAGAATCGCAGAGATCACCAGTAAACAAAAAGACATCTGTCTGTTCAGCGGAGTGCCAACCTGGCTTATCGTGCTGTTCCGAATGATTCTGGAAAAAACAGGCAAATCCAATATGCTGGAAGTGTGGCCGCATCTCCAGGCATATATGCATGGGGGCGTAGGTTTTGACCCCTACCGGGCAACCTTTAAAGAATTGATCCCTGGCGACCAGTTTTCCTATCAGGAAATCTATAATGCTTCCGAAGGTTTTTTTGGAGTCCAATGCGATTTAAACCAAAACGACCTGTTATTATTGGCAGACAATGGTGTTTTCTATGAGTTCGTTCCAACCTCGGAATGGGAAAAAGACCATCCTAAAACAGTTACTTTACAGGATATTGTGATTGGGGAAAACTATGCAGTGATGATATCGTCCAACAACGGATTGTTCCGGTATCTCCTTGGCGACACCATCACTTTTACCCGACGATACCCATTCTGTTGCAGAATTACGGGCCGGACCAAACAATTCATCAATGCATTCGGCGAAGAAGTAATGGTAGGCGATGCAGACAAAGCACTTGATGAGACATGCCGCCAACTGAATGCTTCCGTAACAGAATACACCGCCGCGCCTGTGTTTTTCAGTGCCGGGAAAAGCCGGGGCGGACACGAATGGGTCGTAGAGTTCGAAAAAGAACCTGCGGATCTTGAACGGTTCAACCAGGTATTGGATGAGTCCTTACAAAAAATCAACTCCGATTATGAGGCCAAACGATATAAAGGAATGGCACTTGATCGACTGAGAATCAACCCGGTACCACGAGGCACCTTTATCAGATGGATGCGTGCCCGTGGCAAATTTGGCAACCAGCATAAAGTACCAAGGCTGGCTAACCACCGGCAATACGTGGAAGAAGTAATCCGTTTTGCAGCAGAAGATAAACCCGCTGCTTATTAAACCCCCATAA
>DLXL01000348.1:2407-4717 GCA_003448025.1 Saprospirales bacterium
AAACCCCATAAACCCCACTAATCTCAGCTGCAACATTCCCATGAAAAAAATAATTCTGCTCTTTTTACTCGCCATTCCGATGGCATTATTTGCTCAACCCAAAATCCAACTCGTCAACCTGGCAACCGGTTTTGACCTACCACTTGATCTAACACATTGCGGCGACAGCAGGTTGTTCGTGGTAGAACGCGATGGCATTATTTGGGTGCTTGATAGCCTGGGCAACCGCCTGGATACTTTTTTGAATATAGATCCAAGGGTTAATTCCGCCCAAAATGAACAAGGGTTGCTTGGTTTGGCCTTCCATCCCAACTATGCCGAAAACGGATACTTTTTTGTTAATTACACCAAAAACAACGGTGGCGATACCCGGGTATCCCGCTTTTCGGTCAAGCCCAATAACCCGAATGAAGCAGATCCGAATTCTGAACTGACCATTTTGGAACAGGATCAGCCATACTGGAATCACAATGGTGGTTGTATCAAATTTGGCCCGGACGGCTATTTGTATATCTCTCTGGGCGATGGCGGCAGCGGTGGTGACCCACAGGATAACGGTCAGAAAAAAAGCACCTGGTTGGGAAAAATCCTGCGCATTGACGTTAATAACAGCTCAGTTGCAGCACCGTATGCCGTTCCAGCAGACAACCCATTTGTTGGCAACTCAGCATATCTTCCTGAAATCTGGTCGCTGGGCTGGCGAAATGCATGGCGCTTTTCTTTTGATAAATTAACCGGCGACATGTGGATTGCCGACGTTGGTCAGAACATTTATGAGGAGGTAAATTTTGAACCTGCAGGTGTAGGAGGCAGGAACTATGGCTGGCGTTGTTATGAAGGGCTTCACGCATACAATACTTCCGGATGCCAACCGGCAAATGCTTACGAAAGTCCGTTTTTCGAGTATAACCACTCCGGAGGGAATGGCTGCTCGGTTACCGGAGGCTTTGTTTACAGGGGCAGCAAGTTCCCGGAGATCTATGGTTGTTATCTGTTTGCCGACTATTGCAGCGGCCGCTGGTGGTATTCCCGTCGGAATGCTGATGGCACCTTTACAACCAATGTACTGGGTAATTTCGGGGGGTATGAATTTAGCTCATTTGGGGAAGACAAAGACGGTGAACTATATGTTACCCTTTTGTCATCCGGCAGGGTTCAGCGGGTAAGAGAATTGTGTTCCAATTTTCAAATTACGGGCACTGCAACGGATAAAGTATGCGAAGATTCTCCTACAGGTGAAATCATCCTGCAAACTTCAGGAGCCAATGGAAATGTGAGCTATACCTGGTCTAACGGCGCCACCACACAAAACCTGACCGGCTTGCTGCCCGGCATTTATTCCGTGCAGGTAAAGGATGGCAATAACTGCATTCGCCTGGATACATTTATTATTGCCAATGCTACCCCCCCGGTTCCGGTACTGAACACTGTTGACACCGTGGTATGTGTTGGTCAACAGATTAACTTCAACCTGCCGAATCCTCCGGAAGGCGTTGCCTACCTGTGGCATTTTAATGGAAGTCCACTTTTGGGGTCCCCTAATGGAACTTTCGTTGCTATTTCGACCGGCATCTATGAGGTTAAAGCCATTTCCCTGCACTGTTCCTCTTCATTTTCAACACCCGTTCTGGTTACCGTTTTCCCCAACCCTACCCTGCTTCTGAATGTATCCGGTGATACCATTACGGCTAATTTCACACCTTCAAACGCACAGGTTACATGGTATTTCAACAATGGGACGGATCCGGTAGCTACAGGAAACCCTTTGATAGCGGGAAATAGTGGTTCATATACGGCGGTTGTGACAGATTTGGTGGGCTGTTCTGCTTCTGAAACAGTTGACGTGGTAATCTCGGGAACTACCCTGCCCTCTTTTGTGCGATCCTTTAAATTGGCTCCTAATCCGGCACAGGGTCAAGTGCTACTGGATTTAACTTTAGCACAACCTACTGCTTTACAGTTGTCGCTCATTGACTCCGGCAACAAACAGGTTTGGGTACAAAACCTGAACCAGGATCGGATTTTATTGCCCATCGACCTTTCGCAATTGCCAAAAGGGGTCTACTACCTGCAAATTCAAACCGGTTTGGGTATGTTCTCACGGAAATTGATAAAACAATAGCCCATAGTCATGAAAAGATTACTGTTGTTAAAATACCTGATATTCTTAGCCTTTATTGCCATCAATATAGGATGTGACCAGATTTCTAAATCCATGGTTAGGGAGCATGTGGCGTACCATGAACAGATTCATATTGCGGGAGAACATTTTTTACTTACCAAGGTAGAAAATACGGGCGCCTTTTTAAG
>DLXL01000348.1:4800-13586 GCA_003448025.1 Saprospirales bacterium
ATTAGGGAGCATGTGGCGGACCATGAACAGATTCATATTGCGGGAGATCATTTTTTACTTACCAAGGTTGAAAATACGGGCGCCTTTTTAAGCATGGGCGACGATTGGGCTCCCTGGACAAAAACCTTTTGGCTCCATGTTGTGCCTTCCTGTATGATGCTTGGTTTAGGGATTTGGCTGTTTTTATCGAACATTCCGATGAGAATGGCATTGGGACTCTGTTGCATCATTGGTGGTGGCGTAGGGAATATCCTAGACCGGATCGCCTATGGTTCCTCGACTGACTTTTTGTATATCAACATTGGTTTTTTCAAGACGGGGATATTCAATTTTGCGGATGTTTCCATTACTTTCGGCGCATTGTTTATTATTGCGCTGCAAATCCTGAAAAGTGAGCAAAAGCCGCAGTAGTTGGGCCCTGCTCCTTTTCTTATTGTACACCTATTTTGCCTGATTAATCGTGCTCAACGACTTTGTTATCCGCTTTGCCAACGTAAATGGAACCGGCTCTGCCAGCGCAAACGATATGTTTGCCAAGGCCATTTTTCGTATGGGTATACCTGTCTCACCTAAAAACATTTTCCCTTCAAATATTCAGGGCTTACCTACCTGGTATGAAGTAAGAGTGAATGAAAAAGGATACCTGGGTCGCCGGGAGGGTGTGGATATTATGCTTAGCGTAAATCCACAATCCATGCCCAAAGACATTGCGAACGTAAAGCAGGGGGGATATTTCATTTATGACAGCACCAAGGAGCTGTATAAAGACTTCATCCGAGATGACATCCATTACCTCGGCATTCCAATGATGCAAATGTGTATGGATAAATTCGCAGATCCCCGTCAACGGCAACTGTTGAAAAACATGGTTTATGTAGGAGCCTTGTCGGCATTGCTGGATATTGAAATTGAGGTGCTTCAAGGCATCATTCAGCAAAAATTCAAAGGCAAAGAGAAATTGGTAAATGCCAACTATGATGCCATGGAAATGGGACGGCAATATGCGTTTGACCATTTCACCTGTCCGTTTCCGGAACATCGTGTAGAGCGGAGAGATCTGGTTAAGGACTGGATCATGATGGATGGAAATTCAGCCTGTGGATTGGGAGCGGTATATGCAGGCGCCACAGTACTATCCTGGTATCCCATTACTCCTTCCACGTCACTGGCTGATGCCTTTGGTAAATTCGCCAAAAAATACCGGGTTGATCCTGAAACAGGGCAAAACAACTTCGCCATTGTTCAGGCAGAAGATGAACTGGCGGCAATAGGCATGGTAATCGGCGCCAATTGGAATGGAGCAAGATCCTTCACCGCCACCAGTGGACCGGGGGTTTCTCTTATGAGCGAGTTTTTAGGTCTGGCATATTTTGCAGAAATCCCAACGGTGCTGGTAGATGTTCAGCGTGGAGGCCCAAGCACAGGAATGCCAACCCGTACCCAACAATCCGACTTGCTTATTGCAGCGTATGCGTCCCATGGTGATACCAAACAGGTACTCCTGTTTCCCAGTACACCGGCAGAATGCTTTACCATGATGGGAGATGCCTTTAACCTGGCAGAGCGTTTGCAAACCCCCGTTCTGGTCATGACTGACCTGGATTTGGGTATGAATGAGAACATGTCGCCTCCACTGAAATGGGATCATGACAAGCCTTATGATCGCGGCAAAGTTTTTAATGCCGAACAGCTGGAAAAAATGACAGAACGCTTCGGACGCTATCTGGATATAGACGGGGATGGCATTCCATATCGAACCATTCCGGGTACTCACCCTACCAAAGGGTCATTTTTTACCCGGGGCACTTCCCGCGATGAATATGCAGCCTATACGGAGGAAGGACCTGCTTATGTGCGGAATATGGACCGCCTGGTCAAAAAATGGGAAACTGCCAAAACACATGTACCTGGTCCGGAGGTATATCAAAAGGAAAAACAAAGTGCATTCGGAATGCTGTTTTTCGGCACTACTACCTATGCAGCTATTGAAGCCAAAGACCTGCTGGAAAACCAGGGCATTACCCTGGATTGCATGCGGGTGAAAGCATTCCCTTTCAATGAGGAAGTAAGTAAATTCATTGATAGCCATCAGCGGGTATTCATTGTTGAGCAAAACCGGGACGCCCAGTTTAAATCATTGATTATAAATGAATTAAACGCTAACCCTGCTAAACTCACATCGATTCTGAACTATGATGGTTTCCCGATTACTGCAGATGTAATCCGACAAAAAATTTATGAACATTTGGTGGGCAAACTTAAGCCGGCATTCGTGGAGCATGAGCCTGGTGAACCGAGCGAATCAGAGGTAAGTGAATAGTAAAACCGTTAACCTTAAATATTCATTACCATGACTAAAGCAGCTCAATCGGTTTACTATTTTGGATTTTATCTCCTGGTAGTTGGCCTGACACTCATTTTTACCCCTAATATCCTGCTGGAAATGTTCGGCCTGGATACCACATCTGAGGTTTGGATACGAGTGGTTGGCTCGCTCGCCTTCCTGCTGGGGATCTATTACATAAGAGTTGCACCCACCGAAAACCAAACTTTCCTGCAAACCACCGTGTACAACCGGATATTAGTTTTCGGCTGGTTTGCCTTTTTCATTTTGATGGGTTGGGTAAAGTGGCCACTGATCCTTTTTGGAGTAGTAGATCTGCTTGGGGCTGCCTGGACCTGGTTTTCCATCAACCGCAAATAACTCCGGAACATCATTTAGACTTGATTTTTTATGACATTCGTTCGTCCTGTTTTTCGCCACCCGGAATCGCCAAAAAATTCCCTGGGATATACCAAGAAGTTCTATGAAGGAGCTTTATCCACATTATGTGCCGGTTGCGGACATGATTCGGTGAGTGGAGCCATTATTCAGGCCTGTTTTGAAATGGCCATTGAGCCCCATAAAGTTGCCAAACTTTCAGGCATCGGTTGCTCTTCTAAAACACCCACCTATTTCCTGGCAAATTCCCATGGATTTAACTCCGTACATGGCCGGATGCCTTCGGTTGCCACAGGGGCATATCTGGCTAACCGGGATTTGATGTACATCGGCGTTTCGGGAGATGGCGATTCAGCCTCTATTGGTATGGGGCAATTTGTGCATGCCATTCGTAGAAACCTGAACATTACGTACATCATTATGAACAACGGATGCTACGGACTAACAAAAGGTCAGGATTCTGCTACGGCAGATTTTGGTTCCATCAATAAATCCGGCGCCGCCAATATGTACCAGGCCATTGACATGGCCGGACTGGCATTGGAGTTAGGGGCTACTTTTATTGCACGCAGCTTCTCCGGAGATAAAGACCAACTCATTCCGTTAATTAAAGCTGCCATGTCGCATCCGGGATTTGCCCTGATTGATGTGGTTTCTCCATGTGTCACCTTCAATAACAACGTTGGCTCAACCAAGTCGTACGACTACACCCGGGAGCATATTGAAGCCACTGCAGCAGTCGATTTTGTACCGATTATGGAAGAAATTACCACGGAATATGCTGAAGGAGACACCGGTGCGGTACAATTGCACGATGGTTCTACCATTTACCTGAACAAACTTTCCCCTGATTTCAACCCCCGGGATCGTCATTCTGCAGTAAACAAACTTTATCATGCCAAAGCAAGTGGAGAAATATTAACTGGTTTGATATTCATTGAGCCTGAAACCCGTGATCTTCACAGTTTGCTGAATACGACAACGATTCCGCTCAATGCGCTGAAAAAAGAAACCCTTAGCCCAGGCTCAAGCGTACTGGAAAGCATCAATGCATCTCACAGATAACTCGCTCATTACATTCTTTAATCATTCACTCATTCACCATAAATGAGGATCGCACTACTGGGCGCCGGGCATCTCGGCAAAATTCACCTGAAATGTATTCAGGCTACTCCATGCTGGGAATTGGTCGGCTTTTATGACCCGGACGATAAAAATGCGGAAAGTGCGATAGCACAATATGGCGCTAAGCGATATAAATCCCTGTCAAAATTATTGGCAGAGGCAGATGCGGTGGATATTGTTACGCCCACCACCTATCACTATGCATTGGCAGCAAAAGCAATAAAAGCAGGAAAGCACACCTTCATTGAAAAACCAGTAACACAAACGGTCGAAGAAGGCAAAAAGCTCATAGCATTGACTTTAAAACACGGGGTTAAGGTGCAAGTTGGACATGTAGAACGATTCAATCCAGCCTTCACAGCATTAGGAGAAATGCAGCTAAACCCAATGTTTATAGAAGGGCACCGCCTGGCTGCTTTTCAGCCCAGGGGGACAGAGGTTTCGGTAATTCTGGATTTGATGATCCATGATCTGGATTTAATATTACACCTGGTAAAATCTCCGGTTAAGAAGGTGAGTGCCAGCGGAGTTGCTGTAATGAGCAATACGCCTGATATAGCCAATGCCCGTATTGAGTTTGCAAACGGCTGTGTGGCCAATCTTACAGCCAGCAGGATTTCCTTGAAACAGATGAGAAAAATGCGGCTTTTTCAGCCTGACCACTATTTGAGTCTGGATTTTCTGGAAAAAAATGCACAGATTATTCGCCTGTTTGCCACTGATGCCCCAGACTTGCCTGATACCGAAAATCTGATGGAATTTGATACTCAGGGCGGCAAAAAGTGGCTTCAGCTATCCATGCCGGAAACAGCTCCTGTGAATGCCATCCAACAGGAGTTGGAAGCCTTTCACGAAGCCATTGCAACTGGCAAGCCGCCTGTGGTGACGCTTGAAGACGGATTTAACGCCCTTAAGCTGGCCCATCAAATTCTCAAAGAAATAAATAAGGGCTACTCCCTGATGAATTCCAACTCCAGATAACGGTCCATTTTTGCAATCGGTGAAGGTTCAGACGGCTCTTTATCATCCTGCCTGTATTTCACAACATAATCTACAGCCACTAAGATCTCGCTGCTGATACCGCCGAAAGTAGCGGGGTATGCTTGTCCGGTTTTTGCCGCAATGGTACTGATGATCGGGCTTCCGAACTCCTCTATCAGCGTTTTGCAAAATTCATCAGAGGCGACCCGAATAGCCACAGAGCCATTTTTGTCTTTTATCCATTGAGGCAACCCGGACGACTCCGGATAAATCATTGTTAGCGGACGGGTATGGTGTCCAAGCAGCGTTTCCAAACGCGGATGAAGTTTAGGAACATACCGTTTCAGCATTTCTATACTGGAAACCAGCAAGATATAACCATTTTCAGGTGATTGACCTTTTATGTCATTCAGTCTGCTAACAGCCGGTTCATACAAAGGATCACATCCGATCCCCCAGATGGTATCCGTAGGATAACAGATGATTTTTCCGTTCTTCAGGAGTTGAACAATCTCAGAAATGTCGTCGCGTAGCAGGAACATGAAATGGAAATAGTTGGTAAATGGAATGCAGACCGTACTTTTGGCAGCAACAAAGGTAGTAACGGTCTGTCAAAACATACCGAACGGCAAAACCGGACGTTTCTTTTGTTGTTTAAGTAAAAAATATTTCCAACGCTGAACTTTATCCATGAATCGCATCTTTCTAGTTTCTTTTCTGGCCATCTGGTCACTTCTGATGTTTCCTTCAACTTTGGAAGCAAGACATATTATTGGGGGTGATATCACTTATACCTATTTAGGTGATGCAGGGCCTGGCTTAAAGCGTTGGCGATTTACCATGCACATTTACCGGGATTGCTATGGCAATGGCGCAAATTTTGACTCCCCCGCAACATTTGCCATTTATCAGGGATCTGAAAATGTAAATTCCCTCCACTCTACCTATAGCATCAATAACTACGATTACACGAAACTCATACCTGATACGCCACAATGTGTAACCAACATACCACTGGTGTGTGTAGAAGAAGCCGTGTACAACTTTGAGGCTACCTTGCCGGTGCTGACCAACCAAAGCTATTTCATTGTATATCAACGTTGTTGCCGGAATAATACCATTACCAATATCATCAATCCGGGCGACGTTGGCGCAACTTATTTTATCGAGTTGACGCCAAATGCCATGGCTAACAACAACAACAGTCCGGTATATAACAATTTCCCCCCCATTATTATCTGCAACAGTTTACCCCTGAATTTCAATCACTCTGCCACCGATCAGGATGGAGATATTTTGGTGTATAGTTTTTGTCAGGCATTGGCGGGCGGAGGTAACATCACCTTCACTCCAGACCTGTATTCCTGTATTGGAGCACTTCCAACCCCACCCTGTGCTCCTCCATTTGATAATGTACCCTATGCGGTACCTGATTATAACTTCAATAATCCCGTAGGGGGAGACCCTCAGGTTACCATCAATCCGGTAACGGGTTTTATCACCGGCACTCCTGAGGTAGTAGGGCAGTTTGTGGTTGCCATTTGTGTCCAGGAATATCGAAACGGCCAGTTGTTATCCACTGTTCAGCGGGAGTTTCAGTTCAATGTGGCTGATTGCACCCCTGATATATCTGCAAAACTGGCTGCGGATTCACTTACCATCAATTTGGATCAGTTCACGATTAAGTCCTGTGGCGAAAAAACCATTTTCTTTGAAAACAAAACCACTGTAGCCGCCAATGTAAAGGATGTTGAATGGCGATTTGATATTAATGGAACTACAGTGAGTGACAACGTAAATAAATGGTTTACCGCCTTTACCTTCCCGGATACAGGCATTTACAATGGAATGTTGTTGATCAATCAGAATGAAGGAGGCTGCAGTGATACCGCTTTTATAAGGGTGCAAATTTTCCCTGAGGTTAATGCAAGTTTCACATACGATTACGACACCTGCGTTGCCGGCCCGGTTCAGTTTATTGATCAGTCCTATGGTGAGGGCGGAGTAAGCCAATGGAGTTGGAACTTTGGAATTCCTGGCGCTTCATCGGCACTTCAAAATCCGAGTTTTCAATTTTCAGAACCCGGTAACTATCCTATCCGGCTAAAAGTGGCAGACAGGAATCAATGCTCCGACGATACCACGGCAATCATATCCTGGTATCCGGCGCCACCTGTCATCATTATCAAACCAAGCAGCTATTTGGGATGTGCTCCGGCAGATATCTTCTTCGATAATCTGTCTACCCCGATTGACGAAACCTATAACATCGTTTGGTATTTCGGCGACGGCGATTCTACCAACAATGTGATCAGCCCAACCCATTTGTACGATCAACAGGGCGTGTATGATGTGCGGGTGGAGATAACCTCTCCGCTGGGATGCTATATCGATGCTGATTTCCCAAATCTGATACGGGTGGAGCCCTCACCTATTGCAGCGTTCACCTGTGATCCCGAAACCGATTTGAGCAACTTCAACAATACCGTTACCTTTATTGACCAATCTCAAGGCGCCGCTCGTTGGAATTGGCAATTAGGCCCGGATCATGTTTCTCTGGAGCAGAATCCTACCCATACGTTTTTGGATACCGGAGCAGTGACGGTACGCCTGATCGTTACACACCCTGCCGGCTGTAAGGACTCCATCAGCAAGGAGCTGGATATTCGTCCTGAATTTACCTGGTATATGCCCAATGCTTTCTCGCCTAACGGAGATGGGGTCAATGACGACTTTTTTGGCAAAGGATATTTGAATGGTGTTACCAACTTCAACATGTCGATTTGGAACCGTTGGGGAGAACTCGTTTACTCTTCTTCCAATCCAAATGATAAATGGAACGGAGAGAAAAACAATGCCGGGAGGATGTCGCCTGAAGGTGTCTACATCTATGTGGTTACCTTTACAGGTCCGAGAGGCGAATCCAAGGAGTACAAAGGATTTGCCACTTTAGTGCGATGATATAACAAAGTTTTACGTTCATTTTTGGTAAGGCAGAAAGGGATTCACACCTTTGTGCCTTTCTTATTTATGCACACCTTTAGTAAACCATGCTAACACAGAAGCTAACCCTACTCCTTTGCCTGCTGGCTGGGATCACTTGTTCTTCCTGCGTAAAAAAACGCATCTTTCATGCTGAGCGTAATGCGCGTACGGCTGCTGAATCCAGAGAAAAGATCCTGGTTCAGGAAATTCTGGAACGCCGTAAAGAAACCGCCCAACTTGTTAAAAGCACTGAAAATCTTGCCAGAGATCTCGGCAAACAGGATGCTGAAATCGAAGATTTAAAAGAACGATTAGCCAACACTACCCAATCCATGGGCGAATCAGCGAGCAAACTGGCTAGCGAGAAAGTTAGCCTGGAAAAAACGCTGGCCACCACCAACCAAACGTTGGATCAACGTAATGCGATAATCAAAAAGGTCAAGGCTGTACAGGACAAAAGGAAAGTAATTCTGACAGAACTCGACAGTGATATTCAGCGAGCATTTGGTGCATTTACCAGTTCCGGCGTTTCCACAGTCGTTGAAGGAGATTGGGTACATCTTACCTTGCCAGATGCCTTGTTATTCGATGCCACCGGAGTCAATATTAGTGTGAAAGGCAAAGACCTGATGCAGATCCTGGCTGAATTCCTTGCGGCACGCCCGGCATTATCTATAGATCTGGTAGCTTATACCGATAACATTTTACCCCCCAAAGAAAAGAGCCTCAAAGATACCTGGGACTGGAGCCTGCTTAGGGCTACCAATGCCATACGCGTATTAATTCGCGATTTCAATGTTAATGCCAACCAGGTAACCCCTGTAGGGAAAGGAGAATTTTATCCATTGGCCTCAAATGAGACACCGGAAGGACGACAAAAGAATCGCCGCACCGTCGTAACATTCAAACCTTTACTTCCGAATATTCCTGTCGCAGAGTAAAGGTTGATTTTTTACCGCAGAGGCGCAGAGGG
>DLXL01000143.1 GCA_003448025.1 Saprospirales bacterium
AGACAAGCCTGTAACCGTTGGTGTTTGAAGAAATGTTTTATCCCAATTAATCAACCTGCTCCAAATCGGATTGGCATTTTCGTCTATTTTATGCATAATGGCGTTGTAGCGGTAGGTGCCATGAAGCCAATGATAATAATACCCAATAACATTTGACGTCAATAAGTAATGACCATCATCCGTAGGTATCATGTGCCCATAGCCAACGGATTGTAAAAAAGTATCTGGAATGATCTTGTTAAACAACAGATTGCCAACACTATCGGTTTTGATAATCCGGATGGCACTTTCTACGGTGATCCAGGGTTCTTCCAATGATTTAGGTTTACCCTCTGTGACATACAGCAGGATGTCTCCTGATGGAGTTTCTGTAATAGCATCAGAGAAAACGTGCAAATCAGAAATATCAGGGTAATAATTGATCCACAACAGGTTTAAATCCGGATCCATTTTGGCAATAAAAGTGCGCATTCGGGAATGCTCATAATCCCGCCACTCACCTGTTAGTAAAATATGATTGTCTGAGGTGATAAAATAGCCACCACCGCGAACACTGAATCCAAAATCTACCTGTGGGCCTTCCATTTTAACAACTTTGACAATCTCTTTAGTATTTGCGTCAATTTTAAAAATTTGCGCTTCCCGGTGAATATCTGGCCCGAATGCGTTTGTTACATAGATGAAATGGCCAATACTCCAAATATTTCCGCTGTTATCATATACGTATTCATATTGCGGATTCGGGTCGAATGTTTTCAGGTAAGTTTCGGCAGACTGTGCAGCGATACGCATACATCCAAGGAAGCATATTGAGGCAATGAAATAGCAGGTGCGCATGGTACAATATGGTGAAGCCCTGCAGCAGACCAAAGAATTGCTGCAGGGCCGGATGAAACATTAGTGTTGAATAGTAATCTTTTGGCGGGCTACCACCACGCCTTTTTCGAGCAAGGAAAGTATGTAAATGCCCGAGGGTGTGGTTTGTACCGATAGGGATACATTGCTATCGTCCGGCGCCTGAACTTGTTGCACCAGGATACCTGTGGCAATATCCCGGAGTTCGAGTACCCGTTCAGCCCCGATATGTACTTGCCTGGGAAGCTGGACAAGAATCGTTTCATTGGCTGGATTGGGCGCTACCTGCAGCACTCCCATTTTTGAGGGTTGTGCGGCAAGTGACGCATCGCTACGTTCACCTGTCAAATTTGGCAGCCGGGGCATAAAAGTTCTGCCTGTCAGTATGCCTAAAATACTTTGTGCATAACCTGCCTCCTGGCTGGATGAATTGGCAATGCCCAACAAGGTTTCTTCCTGCGCAGCATTCAAGGTAAACTCCGGATTGGATAATCTTGCAGCATTGATGCCTTGCACCTGCACAAAATACTGATCATCAAGGGTATTTTGCGGAAATGCCTGAAGCAACCCGTTAGCAGCAGCAAACTGATTCTGCTCCAGCTTGGCAGCAACCAAGCGCCGCCGATTGGCCGGATTCAGGTCTTCATTCAGCAGGGTTTCAACGGCCGTCCAGTTGGTTTCTGAGATGTATTGCCGAATAAGTTCAGAGGTAATGCGCTCCCGTTGTGAAATAAGTACCTGAATTTCACCTGCCAATTGCGTGGTAGGATTGGCAGCATATTCACAGTTTTTCTGGGCAATTTCAATCCTTAAGGCATCCAAACACGCCTTGGTAGTACAGGGTTGTTCCTGAGGAGATTCAGGGAACATACAGTCTGAATAAATGTCTCCAAATGTCTGTATATTTGTAAAATTACTTTGCGGCATACAAACATCACTGAGTGAACATTTTGGCTTCACCCTTGCGTTCAGATTGGGATTGGGGTGGAAGTAGAAAAAATGTATGGTGTTATCCAGGGGCGGTGGCAAAATGGTACTGGTTTTAATATTTTCGGGTTTGCCGGGGGTGAAATAGTTCCAAGCCGCAAATCCATTAGAACCCTGACTCAACTGGATTTCTCCCGGTATGGATAGAGATGGAGGCGACGGAGGAAATGAAGCAAATGGCTCAATGAATAAATCGTGAAAATCTGTGGAGAAATCCTCTTCGCGGAATAAGAAACCTTGATTCTTCCCCACAATATTGGTGCCTACAATATTGCCAGAATAGGTATTGCAAAGAGTATGGTTGGCTTTATCGCCAGTATTTTCAAATTGATTACCTGCCGAACCCGATGCGAAGAAGTTATCTGTGAGAAAACTTTGAGTAGTACCGTTGATTGCTACATCAAAATCAAAATTGACAAAATCATTGCTGAAAATTTCCAAATTTGAATTTGCGGTAGCACGAATGCCTACAACATTATTTTCAAACTTATTGCGGTCATTATTTTCCAGACCCAGTATTCCCACCTTAACAGACCCAAGAAGGGCATTTGATCCCCCTGCTAAAATACCTCTTTCAGCTCCAATAAATCTATTCTTTTTCGTTACGTTGAAAGCTGCATCCCAACTTACAACACCGTCAGTGGCCATATTGTTGAAGGTACATCCTTCAAACAAGATACCATCTGTGTCCCAGATAGACACGCCTGTGTGCATGGAACCCGATGCGGTCCGTTCAAAGAGTACATTTTCAAATTTGCTGAAGTTAACAGGATCGTATTTCATAAACTCCGCTCCTTTTCGGCAATCCCGGAATGTAAACCCATTGGCCTGTATCAATCCTCCCCTAAACTGAGGTACATCCCAAAGTGGATGCCCTTTTGCCGCAGCGCCAATCACCGCTCCTTCAATCATACCATTTCCTTTTAATAAAACAACACCAGCCTGATTCGCATTAAGTATACCATCGGGATCAGGCTGTGCCAAAAGATTATTTCCCTGCACGACAATACCACGCCAAAATTGTGATGGGGAACAAGTATTGGCTCTCCTGACATTGCCGCCGTCTACAATAAGCCTGGCTCCTCGTTCCACCGTAATGGAGCCGTCAAATGGCATAAGCAATTCACACGTGATGGTAAGCGTTGCACCGGTTTTGACTACTACATTGGTGTAGAGCCGCATATTGAGATCCCATGTTTCTGACACATCAACGATTCTGTCGGATGTGTTTGATCCTGGATGGTTGTATGTTTCTGTGCAGTCAACAAATTGACGCAAATTGGTTCGGGCAAGGCTTCGGTGAATATTGCCAACATCTGTGGCGCGAAGAATATCCCGATTACCTCCAGATCGTGTCATAAGATGATTATCACAAACACCTTGAAGGTGATCATAACCATCTATAAACGAATGACCAAATTCATGCGCCAGGCTTTTTAATGCTTCACCAATTAAGATATCTCTGCCTGTCGGGTTGAACGGAAATCCTGTTACATCAGGGCGTTTTTGGAACCAACGGTATTTCAAATAAAGGTTGGTTATACTGATATTGGAAGTACGGTTGAAATTGGTTACACTAGGCCATTCAGAACACCACCATTTACAATAATATGGCTGCCCTTCAGGAGTATCAATTGTACCAAGTGTGATTAGGCGATTATAAATATCACCCTGTATTGGGAAAAAGACATTAATTCCACGTGGTATATTTGGATTCGAATTTATTTGATTGCTCAAATTTGCCAGGTGCCAGGCGGCTTGAATTTGAGAGGGGCATTTAAAATTCAAATTAGGATTGATAGAGTTGGGGGAATTATCAGCATTCCAGGCATATTCATCTAATAGGAAGATGAAATTTGGAATAATCTGAATTTTTGCGTCGGTTCTCAAGTCCCCACAATTAGAGGTACCCGTTAGGTTGGCTAACCGCCAATTACAATCACTAACAATTGCATTTAAAAAGGCCATGTCTTCTGCATTATCTTCACTAAAGTTACCCTGAACCTCCGATTCCGGGTCGTCGCTTTTGCGGGGTATGATGAAGTTAGCATGTACAAAAATAGTTCTTGCATCTGTTCGCGGAATGTGCCGCTCATTGCTACTCCAGAGGGTGGAGGTATTAGCACAGATCCCGTTACTTTCAGGAGAACCGCAACACATCGCACACTCAAATGGCGCAGGATCAACTTGCGTGAACGCGTTGCTTGGCATCCAGAAAATAGCCCAAATTAAAATTATCGCTACATTAGTGGCACTGAGGCACTGAGGAAATGAATATATAACATTAAAAAATAATATATAAATGTAAAAAATTAAAATCATAGAAAACAAGAGAAC
>DLXL01000198.1:0-143 GCA_003448025.1 Saprospirales bacterium
CAGGTGACCATTTGGGCTGTTGACCTGGCAGATTCTGTTTCAGATGCCTCCATGCCGGTGCAATTAGGCATAAGAAGAATATGCACCGGCGACGGATTTCCACAAAAAGACCATCAACTTTTTAATGTCTCTGATTTGGGTTT
>DLXL01000198.1:247-3278 GCA_003448025.1 Saprospirales bacterium
CGGATTTCCACAAAAAGCCCATCAACTTTTAATGTCTCTGATTTGGGTTTACAAACAGTTGAGTTGTGGGCCAAAGATGACGCCGGAAATGTGAGCCATTGCCAGTCAACCGTTATCGTTCAGGATGTGATAGGCAATTGCGATCCGGGTATTGCCATTCAGTACCGCAATCCTTTGAATGCCGGAATTGACAGCGTATATGCTCAAATATCCGGGTTTAATTGCCTGTCTGATACTTTCGAACGGGAGCTTTTCTCTCAGACGCTCTCCTGTTGTGAGAGCTGGGGTGTTGGCTTTTACAGTGAATTTGGCGTCATTTCGCCCACACCCGGATATGAAACCTCCATCACCCCCAGGAAAAACGACCAGCCCCTCAATGGCGTCACTACCTACGATCTCAGCCTGATCTCCAAACACATCCTCGGACTTGAGCCGCTGGCTTCGCCGCTCTAGATTATTGCTGCCGATGCCAATCAGGATGGCAAGGTGACCACCTTTGATATTATTGTATTGCGCAAGCTAATCCTGGGTATTATTGATGAGTTGCCCAATGGAAAATCCTGGCGTTTCCTGCCTAAAAACTATGTTTTTCCCAATCCGCAGGACCCTTTTACCCCGCCTTTTCCGGAAAAAATCCTGGTTCCACACAGTGCCGATCCGCTGCCAACCTATTTTGAGTTCATTGGCATAAAAATCGGCGATGTGAATGATTCTGCGTTTCCAGGGGGCTAGGGGGCATATACATCATAAGAAATGTTTTTCAGACCATTCCGGATTTCTACCGGAATATGTTCGATAGTATGAAAAACGGGTTTGGGGGTACGTTTAAGCAGTTGGTGGCTTATATCAGAAAGCAAAGGAATTAAGATTTTTTACCACTAAGGCACAAAGGGCACTAAATGCTTGAGTGACTTTATGATGAAACCGGCTATGGTGATCTTCTCTTAGTGCCTAAAGTGCCTTAGAGCATGTTGGGGATTTTCTTGCCGGGCCAAAAATTGTCCTTTTTCCGCCATTTTCCACCTTTTTTCAGTCACGTAACTCAGGCTATGCTTCTTCAAAAACGCAAAAACTGACGAAAAAAGCTCAAATTTTTGACTCCGTCAGAAAATCCCCAACATGCTCTTAGTGGTGAAAAGCCTCCCTTATACAACCAAATGCCTCCCCAACTCCCCAACCTTCCCGCAGCAAACCTGCTCCATCACCTGCTTGAGCTGGATTTTCAGGATGGATGCCATGTGCCGGCCGCCTTCCTCTCCCAGGGCGGCTACGCTGTACATGAAGGACCGACCCAGGAACGCAAAATCAGCGCCGCTGGCCAGGGCGCGGGCTACGTCGGGGCCGGTACGGACGCCGGAATCGAGCATGATCCGGGTTTTGCCTTTGTAATGCTGCACAATGGGTCCCAGGGAACGAATAGAGGATTGTCCGGCATCCAACTGCCGGCCGCCGTGGTTGGATACAATCACTCCGTCGAAACCGAGCCTTACGGCCATTTCGGTGTCTTCCACACTGGCCACGCCTTTTAGCACGAGTTTGCCTTTCCAGCGGTCTCGGATAGGTGCAATACGTTCTTCGTTTACCCGGCCGGAAAAAGTCTGATTCATGTATTGCCCTAACTGTTTCATATCCAGGCCTTTGGGCATGTACGGTTTCATATTGGCAAACTCCGGCTGACCATGCAGGAGGGTGCGGATGGCCCAGTTGGGCCTGCCCAGGATTTGCAGGATATTGGCCAGGGTCATTTTGGGCGGCATGGCCAGGCCATTGCGGATGTCGCGCGGACGATATCCGAAACTGGGCACATCGCACAACACGCACAGCACCTCACATCCGGCAGCTTCCGCCCGGCGCAGGAGGTCGTCGCGCAGGGCCGGATCGGCGGGATGGTAAAGCTGGAACCAGAATTTCCCCTCTGTAATCTCCGCAATGCGCTCGATGCTGGCGGTAGTAACGGTGCTCAGCACGAAAGGAATGTTGTGCTCCCTGGCTGCCCGGGCCAGTATTTCCGGCGAACCGGGCCACATCAGGCCCTGCAAGCCCACCGGCGCGATCCCGAACGGCGCATCGTACACGTGGCCGAACAACTCGGTGCGCAAATCTGCCCCTCCATAAGCCGAGAGGTAATACGGTTTGAGTTCCACCTCCCGCAATTCAGCGATGTTTTTGTGCAGGTTTACGTCCTCATTGCAGCCGCCATCGAGGTATTCAAAGGCAAAACGGGGTATGCGCTGCCGCGCGCGCTTGCGCAAATCATCTACTGCGGGGTAATTCGTATTATAACTCAGATTCATGGCAGGTATCGTTTCAAGGTGATCAACGAAGTGGGCACAGGTTGTGGATTCCAGTCGCGGTGTATAGCCAGGGCAGCGCCGAGTGCCGTGGCCTGGGCCACTTCGGCGGCGTACACCTCCATGTTCGGGAAAGCCGCAGCCAGGCCTTGCATGTAGGGATCGTTGTGGGCAAATCCGCCATCCACAAAGATGCGCCGCACGGCCGAACGGCCCAGCGCCAGCTGCACGGAAGCAACCTGTTTGTGCACGATGTCATCCATCAAATGGGCATACTGCACCATGGCTTCAGCCGGCCCGGGTTCGGTCTCGGTGTAAAAATTTTCAGGCAGACCCAGGGCTTCCGCAATGGCTTTTACGCCTTTTTCATGCTCATTTCCGCCAAAATACCGCGCTGCTTTGACAGGTTTGCCGGTCCAGCTCAGGTAACACAAACAGTCTTCCTCCAACTCCGCCTCCGTGAGGGGTTCCTGGTTAAACGGATTCAGGGAAATACACCAGGTGCCCGTGGAAATGAGCACAAAGGGCTCTTCAAAGGTGGCCAGATAAGGAATAAGTGCCGCAGAGCTGTCGTGCAGCCCGAGGGGTTTAGCGCCCGCAACGGGCTGAGATAACAGGTTGATCAGGCCTTCCGACCGCACCCATTCGTGGAAATCGTTTTTCCGGAAATCCCAGAGCATGGTGTGGCAGCCGAGGCTGTTGGAGGGGTTGGTGGCGGTTTTACTGACGGGGTGACTGCC
>DLXL01000198.1:3435-4423 GCA_003448025.1 Saprospirales bacterium
ACTGCCGCCACCAACCCCAACCCTATACACCCACTCCGGCAAATGCAACGAACGCTTAATCTGCCGGAACAACTGCGGCTTGCGGTGTTTGAGCCAAAGCAGTTGTAAGCCGGAATTGAGGTGGCCCAGCAGCGGGGAAGCGGTGTCCAGCCCGACTTCTCCCCAGGTGTCCGTAAACCACTTCAGCAAGTCTGCCGGATAGGGTTTTAGATAGTTGTACAAGGGAGTAACGGGGGTAAAATCCGCATTCAGGTGCACAAAGCTGGCGCCGTAAGCCGTGGCGTTTATGGCCCGGATATGAAACCGCGGATCGCGCTGAAGTTCCGCAACGGTGTCCCGGATCCATTGCTCCAGCAATGCCAGATCTTCACAGGGAAAACCATCGTCGTCGGTGGCTTCCGGCAGGCGGGTGCTTTGTTCGTGCACCACCCGGTATTGTTCGTCAAACACCAGGGCTTTTTTATTGGTCTTGCCGATGTCGAGTACCAGACAGTGGTTCATAAACTTATTCGCCGGGTTGAAAATCCGTCCTATTCAGCGCATGTTGCTGCATAAAAGCAGGATCCAGTTTTCTGGGGAATGGAATGAGTGCCTGATCCTGCCATTGTTTGCGCCATTTTTGTGCGTATTGGTGTTCAAACTTTTCCCGTTCCTGTTTGGGCAGGGCAAAATAGTCGTCTTCTTTATTTGCCTCGATGTACATGTTGTAATGGACAAAATGCCCAACCTCATGTGGTAATGTTCGGTAAAGTTGGGTGTTGCGCACGAATTCGAGGTGATAATCAGCTACAAATAACCTGTTGGTTTCTTCAAACCGGTGCCCATCTTCCTTCAACCCTCAAACTCCAACATAGCGTCCGGGCCCATTTTTTTGATTTTGGTAAATCGTTTTGACAGATCTACCGATTCCAAAATAATAGCGGGCTGTGGTTTTTGGTATTCAAAAGTGTAAATGAGCCTTCCCCTCACCGGGTTCAGCAACTCCTCT
>DLXL01000023.1:0-1281 GCA_003448025.1 Saprospirales bacterium
AAATATGATTAGATCGTCAACATATCGGGCATAACCTTCCATCTGCAATTCCTCCTTAATGAAATGATCAAGTGGAGAAAGATAAAGATTGGCAAAAAACTGACTGGTCAGGTTTCCCATAGGCAGCCCTTTCCTGCGCTGAGATGTGGTAAAAAGATTGTCTCCTGGGAAATAATCCAATACAATTTCCTGTGGGTTGGAGTTGTCAATTATCCGGTCAATTAAAAGCAGGGTTCTGGTGCATTTTATTTTTCTGGCAATTATTTTAATCAAAATATCATGGTCAATACCCGGGCAATATTTTTTGATATCTGATTTAAGCACATAGCTGTATTTGCGTACACATTCCTGGCAGTATCTTATGCCTGCGTGTATACCTTTACCTTTTCGATTAGCATAAGTGTGGGTAATAAGTGTTGGTTCAAAAATCGGTTCAATAATGTTGCACAGGGCATGGTGCACTACCCGGTCGCGAAAAGGAGCCGCGCTGATCATGCGCTGTTTCGGGTCGTGGATCAAAAAAGTTCTGTAAGCACCGGGTTGATAAGTGTCTGTCCTCAACTCTTCGGCCAAACGAAGTAATTCCCATTCCAAGTTGGCTTCAAAAGCTGCCACATTCTGATTAGATCGTTTGCCTTTGCGTGCTTTATAAAACGCGAGGAGCAAATTGTCGAATGTGATAATGCTTTCAAATAAACCACCCAAACGTTTCATATCATGGAACAAAAAAGTACAATTCTAATACAAACTTACGAGTTCCTCAAAATGATGATTGGGGTAATGCAGCATTTTCCCCGAGACCAGAAATTTCTTATTGCTAATCGAATGCAAAATTTGATTTCTGATTTGCTGGATTTGTTTGTTGAAGCATATTACAGCTCGGGAAGTGATAAAAAGATCAAGCTGATGGAGGCAAATGTCAAGATTGAACAATTACGTTACTATGTGCGTCTTTGTTACGAACTCGGCTTTTTTAATTCTATTAAATATGGGTTAATTATAGATAAAATGCAGGAATTAGGCCGAATGAACGGGGGCTGGATAAAGTCGCTTCCCTAAAAGCTGGTACAGGATCTTCGCTTATACTACCAACCCCGCACCAGCGTTTTTATGTTTGGCGCCCTGCCTAAGCAGCTCACACGGGCTGTCGTGCTGGACTATATACCTCGCACACCCTGCGCAGCCTTAACCACGCAGACTCCGGCTCAGTTTTCCTGTTTTCCTTGCGGATAACAACAATCCTGAATAAGTACTGGGCCAGCCGAAACCCCACGTTATTGT
>DLXL01000023.1:1647-9833 GCA_003448025.1 Saprospirales bacterium
AGCCGCCCCGCAACACCCGACCGGCAGCGCTTGAAACAGGACCTGTTGGATTAGTGGATTCAACATCCGCCAAACAGGTATCGTAATAATCTTTATCGTACCAGTCCCAACACCATTCAAAAACATTACCACTCATATCAAAAAGCCCTAATTCGTTGGGCTTATTTTTGCTGCGCACCGGATGGGTACGGCCGTTGTTGTCCAAAATGGTTTGAAAATTCCATATACCTGAGAGTGGCTTGTCGCCGGAGTTTTCCCAGTACCAGGCCACTTCATCCAGGACATTGCTTCCGGCATAACGGTATCCCTCGCTTTGATTTCCACCACGCGCAGCGTATTCCCATTCAGCCTCGGTGGGCAGCCGGAAGCCGTTGGCTTGTGCATCCGTTTCCACCTTCCATTTAAGGTAGTCATTAGGCACATGGTTGTTCTTGTCGCTATCTTTTTCAGGGGTTATATTGTAGTATTCTTTCAGGCCGAGGCGCTTGCTGAGCCAGTTGCAATATTCCAGCGCATCGTACCAGGAGATATTCACCAGCGGGTGATCGCCAAAGCGCCCCCAGGCAGGAGAGCGGCTTATGATACTTTTGGCATTAGCCTCGCAGTAGAGGGCATACTGGTAAAAGGTAAGCGGAGTGGTTGCGAGGCGGAAGTCGGAAACGGTTACCTGGTGGCTGGTTTCGTCAGCGCGATGGCCGGGTTCGTCCTTCGCGCTGCCCATGGCAAACTGGCCTCCACCTATCGCTACCATCTCCGGATAGTAGCGGTTTTTCAGGGTGTGGCAGGAGTCCAACCGGGGGAGTAAATCGGCAAATTGCCCTGGCTCCGTCCAGATTTCAGCGCAACAACGCTGCAAAAGCGTTGCCACAGAGGCTTCGGGATGCAGATTAAGCAGTAATTGAGCTGCCCTTCGCGCCAATTCAGGTCTTCTTGCACCTTCAGCAAAGAAGAATAACAACTCTTCGAGCAAAGGGCGCAGTGTAGCTTGCTTAGTCGGAAAATCTATATCTACCTCAATGGCCACTTGTAGATTTTCCAGGGCTTTTTCATGGTCAAGCGTGAGTATCAGTCTTTCGCCACCTTCGTGGGCAAAACTGTTGAAGATGGTGGTGTTGTTCTGGCGGCGTTCCGTTTCCAGTGCCTGCTGTGCTTTAGCACTTTCAGAGAGCAACCCTTCCAAAAGCGAGAGTGCGCGCATGCCATGTCGGCCTTCTTCTACTATTTTCAAGTCGTCGGAGCCGAGCAGGGTAGGTTTCAGGCCGTTTTTCAGGTCTTTTAGTTTAGGCTCCAATACTTGCCAGGCGCGTTGTCCGGGAGCAGTAGAGTTGTTGAAACGAGCCAGCAACAAGGGCGCCAGCGAGTCGTGTGAGAGCCTGGCCATAACCATTTCACTGTTGTCGGAAGGTATTCCGGCCAATAACGAACGGCGGTTTTTGAGATAATCGAAAAAGCGCGGGAAATCGGGCACATGCTCGTAGTCGGCCAATACTGCCTGATCCGGGCGGCTGCCTGCGGTAGCCTGATCGGTAATGTATCCTGCCAAAACATCGAGGAGTAGCCCGCTGTCGAGATGGGTTTCCCAATCTGAACGCAACTGCTCAAACTCGGCGTCGAGCAGTTGCTCAAGATTATCCTTGCGAAAATCCGGGGTGTAATGAGCCTCTGTGATAACAACGGGTGGTTTCTGGTCTTGATTTTTCCAATCGGGAGCGGCTTTCAGAAACAGTTTTTCTAATTGGTATTGGAGCAGGGTGGTTACATGCGAGGAGTTTTTGTCTTTGAGCACATCATCACAAATATCCTGCGGTAGGGTTGCAGGTTCAAAAGCAAGCTGGTAGCACTCGCGCAGCGCAGGGTTGTCTGTTACGCCAACAATAGCTTTCAGCACAGCCTCCCGGGTTAGCGGGAAGAGTTCCATTTCGGAATATGGAATGTTTGCGTCGTCTAAAATTTTCCGAACCAGCGTAAAATAGTCGCTGCGAAAACTCAACAACAACCGGGCATTGGGGCATTCTTGCAGGAATTGCTGCAGGGCGGATTGCAGCTCGGCGATTTCTTTTTCCGGCGCTTCCTGCGGGTTGGAAAATATTTCCTCTACCTGATCGAGCGCCAGCAGGCAGGGCAAACAATCGTCGGCGCTTTGCATCAGCTCATGCAGGTCGGCAGCTATGCCTTTTTCACGTTTTCTGCGGCGTGGTTTGGGCACTTCCCAGTTTTTTCCTTTCAGGCGGAGATAAATACCTGCGGTTAACAGGGATGATTTGCCCACGCCTGACCGGCCATGGTACAGGATGATGCGTTTATCGGGGGCAAGTGATTCTACTTTCTTCAGGAGCTGAAGTATTTCCTGATCGCGACCAAAGAATAAAAAGGATTCAGCGGCATCAAAATGGCGCAGACCGACATACGGCAAGGGTAATTTGCCCTTTTCCGGCTTAATGGGCAGCGGGTAATCCGCCAGTACGTCTATTTCCTTGGCTTGGTCAGATGGCGGGCGCAGCGGTTGAATACCCAGCGCAGGCAGATCTTCGTAAATCAGCTTGTGGAGGTCTTCCTTCAGCCGCCGGGCATTAACATGAATGGCCTGATTGCTGGGAAAATGATCGTGCAACACCGGCATATGATGGAAGGACAGAGGGAGAGGGACTTTTTCTCCGTTGATCATCACCGGAATCAGGCGTTTGCCATGATTGATGGCAAATTCTAATTCGCGTCGTACCCAGTCATCGTCGAGTTCCAGCCGGATGCGATGGTGTTCATTTTTCACAAACCAGTTGTTGCCCACCAATGCGAGCACCACCTCAGCAGCTTGAAGGTTGGATTCGATGACTTCTGCCCATTTTTCGGCCGGGCCAATGCGCAGGTTATCTTTGAAGACAACGTCGCCAAAGGCATCTTTAAGGTGATGGTAAACATTTTCAGCCACGGCATCGGTATCGTCGCGCCGGTAGCTGATGAAGATGCGGGTTAGTTTATCCATGCAGTCAGGAGGAGCTTAGTGCAGTTTACTCACTTCGCTTACTTCTGCAAGCACATCGGCATAATTTAGCAGGGTCTGCCGGACAGCTGCAATATCGGCACGCAGGGCTGCGGCATGCTCCCATCTGCGCTCGTGCGCTGCTACGGAATTATCTTGAGGTCTTTGTTTTTCGTATTCTTCCAGGATTGGATGCCATTTTGCCAGCAGAGGGCGCAGCACCTTGTTTAATACGCCTACGGCAATATGTCCGAGTGTCATATCACTTTCATGGTCGGCCATAGCCACCGCGGGGCCGTACCTTTTAAGAATTTCCCGGGTAATATTAAACAGAGAGTAGTAGGAATTCAAAGCTTCACGCAGGATACCTTCATCGGGTTTAAGTTCTACAACTGTGATACGGGTAACCAGTTCTACATAAATTTCCCATGCTGCTTTGCGCTGATGTTCATCTACATCCCAGGTGCCTTCGAGGCCGAGAAACGGGATGCTCATTTTAAAACTTTTGAAAGTCGCGTTTGCCATAATATAGATGGTTGGTAATGGGTAAGGTATAATGTTCTGGCAAAAATAGGCGCAAATTGCTTATTTTAGTTCGATTGTTTTTTGATTTTCCCATAATTCGATCAACTCATGCAGTTTGGCTTGCAGCAGTTTTTTGTCGGGCAGGGCCATTTGGTATTCGCTCACCAGGGTGGGGGAAAGGTGGCGGCTCAGGGCATATTCTACCACTTCGCTGTCTTTGCCCTTACAGAGTAAAATGCCGATGCTGGGGTTTTCGTGGGGTTTCTTCACATCGCGGTCCAGGGCTTCGAGGTAAAAATTCAACTGCCCAAGGTGCTCCGGTGCAAAATCGGTGGTTTTCAGTTCAAAAGCTACCAAGCACTGCAACTGACGGTGGTAAAACAGCAGGTCAATAAAAAAATCCTTGTTGCCCACCTGCAGGCGGTACTGCTCGCCCATGAACAGGAAATCTCTTCCCAGTTCCAGCAAAAAGGATTTCATTTTGCGTACCAGGGCGGTTTCCAGTTCGTTTTCGGTAAATGTTTCGGGCAGGTTTAAGAATTCCAGGATATAAGTTTCTTTGAAAACGTTACCGATGTTTTGAGGCAACACTTGCAGAGGTGTGCTGAGTGCAGCGTTTGGAGTATTTCCCAGCATGGTTCGCTCAAAGTAGGCAGCATTAATTTGCCGCTCAAGTTCCCTTTTGTTGTAATTTTCTCTTTTGCACAGGTGCAAATAAAATTCCCGTTCTTCATCGGTTTTACATCTGGAGAAGATGATCAGGTTGTGGGTCCAGCTTAATTCTCTCACCAGTGGTGCGAGTTTTGGAGAATGGGCGTAGGTGTCGTAAAACTGCTTGCTTCATGCGCCAAAGATTTTTGTCTGAAAAACCTTTGGTTCCCGGCTCCTGTGTCTGGATATAATTGGCCAGTTGCACTACGGTACTTTTGCCCCAGCCCTCCTGAGTGGTACGCTCGGAAATGTATTTTCCAATTTCCCAATAGAGGTTAATAAGCTCGGTATTAACGGCCTTCAACGCCTGATACCTTGCTTTTTGAATGAGGTGTATCACCTCGGAAAAATGGGGGTTCAGCTTATCCATTCTTTAATTCATTTAGGAGTTCCAGGGATGCCTGAAAGGACTTTTCCAGGTTTTCGATGATGGGTTTAAGATCCTACCCTTTCGCAACAAGTCTATTAGCTGTGTTTGGCAGGTATCTCAGGCAAATGTAAACATACCGAAGCATTTTTGCTACCATACAGTTACCAGAAAGTTCAACCGGGTCTTTTGCTTAAAACCCATCCTTAAAATACCAAATTCCCCCTACATTCACACCCTACAAAAACAATCTCCACTCCACACATGAAATACCTCATTACGTTTTGTTGTCTCTCTCTTTTCCTTTCCCTTAATGCCCAAAATCTGGTTTCTGTCACGTTTTTAGGACAAAAAACCAAAGCTCAATTGCTGCAAGAATTCAATAACCTGCCGTTTATCCAATTCGGAGCCAGATATTATCAGGTGGCCTACACCACGTTGAGCGTTCAGGGCGTGCCGGACACGGCCACTGGTTTGCTGGCTATTCCGGATCAGCCCGGACGCATTTACCCGCGCCTGGTATATCAGCATGGTACTTCGGGCTCCAAACAGGACGTGCCATCGGTGAATGTGCTGTCAGGAGGAGAAGGTATTGTAGGAACCTTGTTTGCCGGACTCGGATATGTGGCATTTTTACCGGATTACCTGGGCTTGGGACCCACATCCAAGGGTTTTCACCCCTATGTACACGCCGCAAGCGAAGCCTGGGCGGCAATGGACATGCTGCGGGCCGGCGCTACCTGGCTGGAACAGGAGCAGGTGGCCACCAATGATCAGTTGTTTATAACCGGCTACTCCCAGGGCGGACACGGCGCCATGGCACTGCACCGGGCTATGGAACAAGATCCTGCCGAGGAGTTTACCGTTACAGCCGCAGCGCCGCTTTCCGGCCCGTACAGTATTTCCGGGGTGATGCGCGATTTAATCCTAAACGACACCGTTTATTACTATCCGGCGTATATTCCCAATACCGCACTGTCGTATCAAACGGTGTACGGCAATCTGTTCACCGACCTGACCGATGTTTTCAAACCTGTGTATGCAAGCATGATCGGTCAGTTTTATAACAATACCATCAGCCTTTCTGAATTGAACAGTTTGTTGATTGGAGCGCTTACAGCCTACGAAGGCGATTCACGGCCATTCCGGATGCTGCAACCTGCCCTGGTACAGGCGGTGCAAACCAACCCGGCACATCCGATAAACCTTGCGCTGGACGATAACGACACTTACGACAAGGGCTGGCTTCCGGAGGCGCCGTTCCGTTTGTTTTATTGTATGGGCGACGATCAGGTGCCGTTCCGGAACAGTTTGCTGGCCCGGGATTCGTTTTTGGCCAAAGGCGTTACCAATTTCCAGATTCAGGATGTGTTGCCCACGGGCGATCACGGCGAGTGCTATGTGCCGGCCATGACTGGAACCATTATTTTTTTCTTAGGGTTGCAGCAAATAGGAACGGTTGGAACCGAAACGCCGGAAAACATACTCCAAATCTCTCTCGCTCCCAACCCCGCTGATCAATACCTTACGGTAAGCGGAATAACGCACCCGGGCAGGTATGATATCCTGGATTATTACGGCAAAACGGTGCAATCCGGTAATATCAGCGGCGAAGATCAAACCCTGTTGTTGAAGCCGCTTCCGTCAGGCGTTTATTTGTTTCGCGTGGAAACGAGTAGTGGATACGCAACGGAGAAGCTTGTGGTTAAGTGAATGTTGAATAACGACCATCGTCGGTGTTCGATATTCGATATTCACCAGGCTCATGCAAACAATCCTCGATTTCTATGCCCGGACACACACACCGTACCTGCATGCACTCGGGCGTGCGGGTACCGGCTATTTATTGCAGCAGATGGCGCCAAAGCCGGGCAGCAGGTTGCTGGAAATCGGATTTGGAACCGGACAAACCATGCTGGAATTGACTTGCCGGTATAACGGGGTAGAAGTTTTCGGATTGGAGAAGTCGGCGGAAATGCTTCGGGTTGCCCAAAAGCGTTTTGCCTTTTCAGGAGTAAGTGCCGACCGATTACAGGAAATGCCGGCAAGTCTGCATTTTCCGTTTCCTTCGAATTTTTTTGAAGCAGTATATTGCGAATCAGTGCTGGCGATTCTTACTGATGCAGATTTGGCAAAAATGTGGCAAGAGATTGGGCGGGTATTACGCCCTGGAGGTTACTTTTTTCTCAATGAATCGGTGTGGCGGGAAGGGGTTTCTATGGCAAGAATGGCTGAAATCAACCAACAATGTATAGAGGCCTTTGGAATCCCTCAGGCTACAGTAACCTGGCCATATCCTTCGGATTGGAAACATTTAGCGGAAGAACAAGGATTTGAAATGCTGCGTTGTATCTCCATGGAAGGTATTCGGGCAAGGCTGCCTTTTCAGATGGATAGCCGCCTTTTTCGATCCCACATTTTTTCGCTTGCGGGAAAAAGCTCCATGCTTTTTTCCGTTTCATTGTGGAAAAAACAAAAGCTCCTTCGCCGGCTGTTTCAACAGTTTGCGACGAAGGAGCCTTATCTGGAAGGTGTATTTTTCTGGTGTCGGAAAAAGGACTAAACCTTGGCCAATTCCCCTTTCAAAAAATCAATCACTTTGATTTCTACCGGATCTACATTGCGCAGCTCAGCGAGGTAAACGGAAACCCAGTCGCCCAGGTGTACCAGCCAAAGTGCCTTTTCTATAAGGTTTTTGCCTTTCGAGTACAACTCGATGGAGGTTTGGGTATAATGTTCCACGATCTCCTTATTAATATCCGTACGGATGGCAGTGCGGGAGAAATCGTCGTGATTCCGTAGCCAGATTACCGCAACATCAGCGCGTTGATCGCGCCAGCCCACAAGTTCGTTGTGGTTCATTTCCGGAATCACGTGGTGCCAGCAGAGCATTTTGGCGTTTTCGTTTATTTGCTGCCGCCAGCGAACAGCCACGGCTTCCATATGATCGGCGATGTACAGCACGGGTGTTTTACCCGTTAGGAAACCGGCAATTTTTCGTGCGTGCTTTTGGATAGATGTCTGATCGCGTTTCAGCAATTTTTGAGCGCCGCCTACCTGACTGAGCAGTTTGCCTGGAATGAGTTTAGCGGCGCGGAAAACGCCGAGTTGTGCTACCACGGAATAACCCAAACAAGCGCGTGGACTGCTCCAGCCGCCGGGAAGCTGAACGTAATCATATCCTTTTGCTTTGGCAATCTCGATCAGTTTGCCGCCGGAGGCAATGCAGACAATCTTTGCGCCGGTGTGGTGCAGTTGCTCCAGGGTACTGAGCGTTTCTTCGGTATTGCCGCTATAGGAGGAGCAGATAACTAAGGTGTTTTTGTTGATCCATGCAGGCGCCTGATAGCCTTTGCTGACCACCACAGGCAGCTTACAGATACCGCGCACAAAATCCTGCACAAATCCGCCGCCTATGCCGCTTCCTCCGAGTCCGGAGATGAAAACGGAGCGCAGTGGGGCGGTATGTTTTTTCAATGTGATCTTTTGAGCAATTCCGAGCGCTTCCTCCAACTGTTCCGGGAAGCGGGCAACCATTTTATCCATGAGTTGAGTGTTTGGGTTGGGGAGTGTTTGAGTGTTTGGGTTGGGGAGTGTTTGAGTGTT
>DLXL01000201.1:0-2747 GCA_003448025.1 Saprospirales bacterium
AGGAAACCGTATCCGTCGGGCATCATTTCCAGAGTGCCCAAACCTTCTACAATGCCATCCAGCTCCACGTCGAAACGCTCCTTATGTACCGTTGGAGGCATTACCTCAACAGGCTCTGGCGCGGTTTGCTTTGGCTGATCCTGTACCGGCTCTGGCTGACCAACCGCCAACGGTGCGAACGGGCGGTGCATTGGAACCATTTCTTCATCGTCTTCGCCTGGATTAACCGGCGCTACATAATCCTCTTCAAGATTTTGTAAACGTGCGGCATCTGAATCAAACAAACCAGGCTGACCCGGGCGAGGCGGCTGTAGACGCTCGCGACGGCGATCCTCCCATTCTCTTTGCCGACGGTCACGACGGTCTTCCCAGCGGTCTCTACTGCGATTTTGACCTTCGGGACGTGGCTGTTGCTCACGGCGGTTATCATTGGGGTTGTTGCGACCCTGATCTCTGCGATCCTGGCGGTCATCGCGTCTGGGTAGAGGATTCCGATTATTATCCTGATTGGAACGCGGCTGCTCTCTGTCGCGTTTAGGTTCCGGTACAGGGCGATTTACCTCTTGTACCCGGGCCGGAGGCGGTTCAGAAGCGCGTTCTTTTCGAACTGGAGGAAGCTTAGGGGCTTTTACCGGCGGTGCTGCCGGTTCTTCAGCTTTTGGGCTTTCTTCTTCGTCAGAAGTTTTTACTTTTCTTGCTCTGCGGCCGGTTTGCGGATTGGGTTCTTCCACGATGGGAACAATCCGGTTGGCTGCATTTTTTTCAGCCAGGGCTTGTTCATCCAGGATTTTGTAAATCAAATCCTGTTTAGAGAATTTGGCGATGCCCTTGACGCCGAGGTTCTGGGCAATTTCCTTGAGCTCTGTCACCAACTTGTCGTTGAGCTGCAAAATGTCGTACATGGGTGGGAATAAAAAAGTTAAATATGCTTGCGCGTTCTGATGCCGAAGCGGTGGCAAGCAGAGAGATCGCGCAGGATGGTGGGGAAAGTTGAGAATTTGTTTAAATTGGCAACGTATAGAGGCTGTTTAAGGCCGATTTCGTTGCATGAGACATGTAATTTTTGGCAAATGATGGTTTTTTAGCAAAAAACCTAAAAAAGAGTGGTTGATCGGTATTTGGCCTGATGAAAAGCAGAGAAAGGATTATTCCTGCCTTCTGAAGCGGTTTATCACAACGGAGATAGTGTGGGAAAAGCGAGTGGGGCAGTAGCCAAATGGATTAAATTTGGCATCAATACTCGTATTGAACGCTGCAAAGATAATTCTGTTTTTAAATTCAGCATATCTTGTGGCGTTTTTTTCAGCTTTTGCTAAAAATTATCCAAAACCATATTTTCCAAACCGAAGGATTCCCTTAAAAAAACACTACAAAAGTACGTTATGCTCCAACTCAAATTAATACGGGAGGAAAAAAAGCGAATCAATGCAGGGCTCCGCAAAAGAAACTGGACAGCTGCTCAAATCCGCGTGATCGACCAAATCATTCAAACGGATGATGCCCGAAGAGCTACTCAAAAAGAACTGGATGATTCATTGGCTGAAGGTAATAAGTTGGCCAAGCAAATCGGTGCATTGATGGGACAGGGCAAAAAAGACGAGGCAGATGCACTTAAAACCCAGGTTGCACAGCTTAAAGTTGGCAGTAAATTGTTGGAAGACAAAATGGAGAGCCTCAAGTTCCAACTGGATGAAATGTTGTATACCGTTCCCAATTGCCCGCATAAAAGTGTGCCGAAAGGTAAAACACCAGAGGACAACAAGGTGGCCAAGGATTGGACCAAGCCCTTCCCTACCCTTCCGGAGGACGCACAACCACATTGGGAACTGGCTAAAAAATATCAGATTTTTGACCTGGAGCTTGGGGTAAAACTCACCGGGGCAGGCTTTCCGGTCTATCGTGGCAAAGGTGCCAGACTGCAACGGGCACTCATTCAGTTTTTTCTGGACGAGGCGGTGAAAGCAGGCTATGAAGAAATCCTCCCCCCACATTTGGTGAATGAAGATTCTGCCCGTGGCACCGGCCAATTGCCAGATAAGGAAGGGCAGATGTACCATTGCACGGTAGACAATCTATACCTGATTCCTACGGCGGAGGTTCCCGTTACCAATATTGTTCGCGACGAGATTCTCCCATTGAAAGAACTTCCGGTAAAAATGACTGCATATACACCATGCTTCCGCCGTGAAGCGGGGTCTTATGGCGCTCATGTACGTGGGCTAAACCGTGTACACCAATTCGATAAAGTTGAAATTGTCCGGGTAGAACATCCGGATCAGTCCTACAAAGCTTTACAGGGCATGATTCGGCATGTGGAGGGAATCATGCGAAAACTCGAACTCCCATACCGTATCCTGCTTCTCTGCGGTGGTGATATGGGATTTGCCTCTGCCAAAACCTACGATTTTGAGGTGTGGTCTGCCGCGCAAAAACGCTGGCTTGAAGTAAGTTCTGTTTCCTGTTTTGAGGCATTTCAGAGCAATCGCCTCAAACTGCGTTTCCGGGATGAAAATGGCAAAACAGAATTAGCCCACACCCTCAACGGTTCCGCCATGGCACTGGCCCGGATTGTAGCGGCGCTTTTGGAAAACAACCAAACGCCAGATGGCATCCGTATTCCGAAGGCACTTTGGAAGTACACCGGTTTCAAAGTACTTAATTAAAGGCACAAAGCTTAGGGCTGAAGGCACGAGGGGTGGACACGAAGGCACGATGGCTCTAAGGCACAAAGGCGCGAAGGCACAAAG
>DLXL01000201.1:2977-3179 GCA_003448025.1 Saprospirales bacterium
TGTGTCTTTGTGTCTTTGTGTCTTCGCGTCTTTGTGTCTTCGCGCCTTCGTGCCATCGCGCCTTTGTGCCCACACTTCGTGCCTTCTTTCCGTTTTTTTACCTTATCACCAGTTTTCGGGTACTGACCTGACTGCCGGCCTGACATCTAACCCAAAAGGTTCCGGCTGGAAGTTTACCGGAATCCAGCAAATAATTGGAATT
>DLXL01000097.1:0-1002 GCA_003448025.1 Saprospirales bacterium
CATCGTCCATCGTTCATCGTTCATCGTTCATCGTCCATCGTTCATCGTCCATCGTCCATCGTCCCCTCGATGTTCCGTTTCAACCCTGCGTATTTCACGCGTTTAACGGCTGATTTTTTAAAAACCCGGCCAAAAACCTCTTCCGTGAGTTCCAGCCAATCCTGGCGACTGAGTTGCAGCAAATCCGGATGTGGTTCAAAGGCTGGCTCCTGATGCCGCTGGGAGAAGCGGTTCCAAGGGCAAACATCCTGACACACATCGCAGCCAAACATCCACTGATCCATTTTGCCTCTGAACTCGGCAGGAATTTCATCCCGTAACTCTATGGTGAGGTACGAGATACATTTTGATGCGTCCAAAAAATACCCTTCCGGGCTGATGGCCTGAGTAGGACACGCCTCTATACAACGCCGACAGGTACCGCAGTGATCGCGAATGGGATCATCATACAGCAAGGGCAAATCGCAGATAATTTCTGCCAGGAAGAAAAAAGAGCCTCGTTTGGGGTTAATGGTGAGGGTATTCCGGCCATTCCAGCCGAGTCCGGCGCGTTGAGCCCATTCGCGCTCCATGACGGGCGCAGAATCCACGAAACAACGGCCATCCACCTCACCAATTTGTTCCTGTATATAGGCCAGCAGGGCTTTAAGTTTGTCTTTTACCACAAAATGGTAATCCTCCCCGTACGCATAAGAGGCAATTTTAGGCGCTTCCGGATCAGCCTGCTTTTCCGGGTTGAAATAATTGTAGGTAAGGCAAATCACCGATTTAGCCCCTGGCACCAGCAGTGTGGGGTCTACCCGCATATCGAAATGATTGGCCATGTAGCCCATGCGCCCGTGCGCGTTGCGCGCAAGCCATTGTTCCAGTTGCCTGGCCGGTTCATCCAGTCGCTCCGCCCTGGCAAAACCCACAAATTCGAATCCCAGGCGATGCGCCTCGGAACGAATCAGGTCGGAATTACGTTGTAAAGCAGGCACGATGGGACGATGGGACGATGGA
>DLXL01000097.1:1223-2993 GCA_003448025.1 Saprospirales bacterium
CATCGTCCATCGTCCCATCGTCCCTTTTTTGCTTTTTCGAAAAAAATCTGCACCTTTGCATCATGGCTTTACACAATCAATTAATTCAACAATCACGGGAATATCTGTCGAAAGGCGAAATGGAAAAAGCGCTTAAGTACCTGCTGTTTGTCGCCAAAACTTTCGAGCGCACGCGTGCGTACCGGCAGTTGGTGGTTTTGTACAGAAGTCATGAAGGACTGGAAGTTCATTTGAGTGCCGGCACCATAGATCCTGATTTTGCCGCTTTGCAAAACAGTCGTACCAGACAAAAACTGCAAAAAATGGCTGATGAGATGGAAGCTGAACTTCGGCTGGAAAATTTTGAGGTAAAAGTTAAAATCACCGGCGGTTCTGTAGACAAAAAAGTGTCAGACTGGGTACAGAGTCTTTTTGTATAAGAGATGGCCGACTCCAAGGAAATCATCATTGAACTCCGTGTACGCCTTGCGGAGGAACTTTCCGACAAGTTTTTTTCTTCCAAAGAAGAAACAGTCAAAATGCTTCTGGAATCTGCCGTATCTGAACTGGTTGTAACGGAAGACAAATCGCTGATAGCGTTTAAAACGGAAACGAAACGGCTGATTGCCAAAGATTTAAGCGAGGCCATTGAGTTTTTAAAAAATGGCGTTCACCAGCATTGTAATGAGCACGATGACCTGGTGGGACTATCCTCCAAATTCAACCGAACCAATGAATTCCTGCATAAGGGGTTAATTGACTTTTCCACCGCAGAGCAGGAATTTGTGCGCATTGGAAATGCCCTGTTGCAACTACTCAAAGGCTTGAGCCGGGAAAATATCAAGAAATGACAGCCGACGAAATACTGCGCGACATCAAGGCCGGCAAGTTTGCTCCCGTGTACTTCCTGCACGGAGAGGAACCGTTTTATATCGATCAAATTGCCGATGCAGTGGAAGCTAATGCCTTGCCGGAAGCGGAGCGCGGGTTCAACCAAACCATTTTGTACGGCAAGGAAATAGACCACCTCACCCTGCTGGATTACCTGCGCCGCTATCCGATGATGAGCGAACGCCAGGTAGTTATCCTGCGGGAAGCCCAGGAGATGAAAAGCCTGGGAGAGCTTTCCGGATACCTGGAAAACCCCATGGGCAGCACTGTGTTTGTGGCCTGTCACAAACATAAAAAAGTGGATACCCGTACCAGGTTTGGCAAAGCACTCAGTAACAAAAACGTAGTCAACTTTGAGAGCAAAAAGCTGTACGACAATCAGGTACCCGACTGGATCAGTTCCGTTTGCAAAAGCAGAAAACAATCCATCGAACCTGCTGCAGCTGCCCTCATGGCCGAATATCTGGGTACGGATTTGTCGCGTATTTACAATGAGCTGGATAAACTCACGCTGAACCTACCCGGCGGAAGTACGATCAATATTACGCATGTCCAGGACAACATAGGGATAAGCAAGGAATACAACGTATTTGAATTGCAAAAAGCACTGGCAACCCGGGACCATGCCAAAGTGGCGCGTATTCAGCAGCATTTTGCTGCCAATATCAAGAAAAACCCATTGATCGTCACTATTTCGAGTCTCTACTCCTATTTTTCCAAAGTATTCATGCTGCATGCCCTCAAAGGTCAGCCTGATGCTGAAATATTGAAGGCGCTGGAATTGCGGTCCGACTGGTTTTTGAAAGAATATAAGGCAGCCGCCAGTCATTTTAATGCTGCCCAATGCGCAGTGGTGATTGGTTACCTGAAGGATTACGCCCTCCGTTCCAAGGGTGTGAT
>DLXL01000097.1:3118-5569 GCA_003448025.1 Saprospirales bacterium
GAAGGATTACGACCTCCGTTCCAAGGGTGTGAACAACGATGGTGTGGAGGAGGAAGATTTAATGAAAGAGCTATTCTGGAAAATCCTCTATGGATGAAAACACATCGGTTACCGCCTGAATTTTACCTCCGGACAGATGTAGTGCTGGTGGCCCGGGAATTATTGGGTAAAATCCTGATTACAGAAATAAATGGAATCCGCACATCAGGCAGGATTACGGAAACGGAAGCCTACCGGGCGCCAGACGATCGCGCCTGTCATGCCTTTGGCAATTTGCGTACTGCACGAACAGAAGTCATGTTTCAGGAGGGCGGAAGGGCATATATCTACTTGTGTTACGGAATTCACCATTTATTCAATGTTGTTACTGCGCCGCAGGAAACAGCTCATGCCGTACTGATCCGGGCCATTGAGCCAATTGAAGGTGAGGATGTTATGTATGAACGAAGAGGCTTACCCAAAAAGATTTCTGGCAAAATATTAACCAGACTTACAACCGGACCAGGCTCCGTGTCGAAAGCCTTGGGAATACATACCGGATTGAATGGAATCAGCCTTTTATCCGGGGATAGTCCGGTTTGGATTGCAGATGAAGGCAGGGCTTATCTACCTGAAGATATCCAGTCCGGACCCAGAATTGGGATTGACTATTCCGGCGAATGTGCGGCCTGGCCCTGGCGGTTCTGGGTCAAAAACACGCCGTTCGTCAAAAAATGACGCCACTTGTTTTCATATCCCTACCTAAAAATACTATATTTGATCGTTCAAAATATGAAACCGATTGGTTAACGTGCAATCTATTTTCCTATTCATTCCTGAATTTCACCGTTACAGCCTGGAGCATTTCCTTTGGCTGATCGTGGGCGTTGCAAGTACCATATTTTGGATCAAACTGGGCAAAAAGCAAAACAGCGAAGACGATAAGCGGAAGATCGGCTTGATACAAAGCCTGATTCCGGTTGGAGTGTGGTTCTTTATTACGCTTTATCTGGCCATTTTTGAACAGCCGGTAGATTTGACGCTGGTTCTGCCCTTCCATATCAGCTATTTCATGAACTTGTTGTTGCCATTTATGCTCTGGCGACGCTCGTTTTTTCTGTTTGAAATTACCTATTACATGGTGATGGGCGGCTGTATCCAGTCCTTGCTTACACCAGCCCTGGATCACGGGTTTCCGCACGTATTAAATTTCCGGTTCTTTCTGGTACACCTGGGCTTATTGCAAAGCATCTTCTTTGCCATTTTTGTGTACGATTTCAAACCAACCTGGCAGAGTTTCGGGCGGGCATTTCTATGGACCAACATTTACTGCGTCTTTGTCCTGGGTATTAATGCCTTGCTGGGCACCAATTTCTTGTATCTCAGCAAAAAGCCCAATGTCCCAACCTTACTGGATTTATTTGGTCCCTGGCCCTGGTACATCCTTGGCGCCGAGTTCCTTTGCCTGATGATGTACACCATTGTAATGCTGCCATTTGCCTTCAGCAAACAAGCGGAACAATCTCCTGCGTCAAAGGCCTGATACCAAGTTTTACGCAACCTAAGTTTGTACATTGGTTATTTTCCGGGAAAATACTCCCAGATATCGCCATATGTAAAAACGCCCTATATTAGCCCCTGAAATTAATCAAACACGCTGTGGAATCCATCTTACTCTTTGTCAATTACAGTCTGGAGCATCTGATATGGGTCGTGCTCGGAGTCGCCAGTGCCATTTTTTGGATCTGGCTTGGCAAAAAGCAACCCACCGAACTTGGGCAGCAACGCATTGGCCTGATTCAGAGTCTTATTCCTGCTACACTTTGGATTACCCTTTCACTTTACATGCTGTTTTTTGAAACGCCGGTAAACTGGGGACTGGTTCTGCCTTTTCATGTGTGTTATTTCATCAACTTGTTGCTACCCTTTATGCTGTGGCAACGTTCGTTTTTCCTGTTTGAGATTACTTATTATATGGTGATGGGTGGTTGTGCGCAAGCCTTAATTACCCCGGATTTGCATCACTCCTTCCCTCATTTTATCAATTTCAGATACTTTATTGTCCACATGGGACTGGTGCAAAGCATCCTATACGCCATTTTTGTGTACCGCTTCCGGCCAACCTGGACAAGCTTCGGGCGAGCTTTTTTGTGGACCAACATTTATTTTGTTTTCATTCTTGGTGTAAACTACCTGTTGGGAACCAATTTTATGTACCTCAGTAAAAAGCCACCTAATCCTACCCTATTAGATCTGTTTGGCGACTGGCCCTGGTACATTGTAGGAGGTGAGTTTCTGTGCCTCATCATGTTCACCCTGGTCATGCTGCCGTTTACTGGAATGTCACGGCTACGCCGTTCGGAGAAGGATACGGCTGCGCCGTAATGAGGGCAGCTGCGCTGTGGGGGATGTGGCTGCGCCACTGGGAGAGCCCCCCAATCGCACGCCAACTCAAACACTCCAACACTCCAA
>DLXL01000097.1:5721-8146 GCA_003448025.1 Saprospirales bacterium
AACTCAAACACTCCAACACTCCAACACCCAAACACTCATCTCGGGGTCAGGAAAAAATGACATTGCCCCTGAAGGCGACACTCATACCTTTGTTGACTGTTTTGTTTTAGCTCCCCGTTCGGGTGTTGGTGGACCAAAAAGCGCTGACATGCCCATCNNAAACACCCAAACACTCAAACACCCAAACACTCCATCATGCTTCGTCGTCCACGTCGTAACCGCCAATCAGCCGCCATTCGCGGCATGGCTACGGAAACTCATCTGAGTACCGAGCACCTGATTTTTCCGCTTTTTGTGCTGGATGGGAAGAATATCCGCTCTGAAATCCATTCTTTGCCCGGTATCTACCGCTTTTCACCCGAAAACCTGCTGCAGGAAATTGAATCCTGCATGAACCTGGGACTTACCAATTTTATCCTGTTCCCTGCTATAGCAGAGCACCTGAAAGATACTACGGCTACGCACAGCTGGTCTGCAGACAATTTTTACCTGAAGGTGGCCCGTGAAATCAAAAAACGATTCCCGGAATGTTGTCTGATCAGTGACGTGGCGATGGACCCCTATTCCAGCGACGGCCATGATGGATTGGTACGCAATGGCGAAATAGTCAATGATGAAACCCTTCCCATCCTTGCCCGTATGTCGATTGCGCAGGCAGAGGCTGGTTTTGATATGCTGGGACCTTCAGATATGATGGATGGACGGGTTGGCTATATCAGGGAGGCATTGGATGAGAAAGGCTTTACCAAGACCGGCATTTTGGCTTATACGGCCAAATATGCCAGCTCCATGTATGGTCCGTTTCGGGATGCACTGGATTCTGCGCCCAAGAGTGGGGATAAAAAAAGCTACCAGATGAATCCGGCCAATAAACGGGAAGCATTGATAGAGGCCGAATTGGACACCATTGAAGGCGCGGACATGCTTATGGTAAAACCGGCACTGCATTATCTGGACGTGATTCACCTGCTTAAAGAAAATTCGGATCTGCCCATTGCAGCCTACCATGTAAGCGGTGAATGTGCCATGCTGCGGGCTGCCTGCAACAATGGCTGGCTGGATTTTGAACGCGCTATGCCAGAAACCTTACTCAGCATTCGGCGGGCCGGCGCGGATGTGATCCTGACCTATTTTGCTAAAGAATGGGCCAAAAGATTTGGCAAGAATCTGGTTTAATTGCCTCTAAATGAAAGGCAACGCCTAACTTTGCAGTCCTTTATCCATCCTTACCCAATACTGTATTACAAGGAATTTTCCATGAAAAAACATAATTTTTCCGCGGGCCCTGCCGTACTTCCGGCCAGTGTTTTAAAAGAGGCCGGAAAGGCTGCCGTGAACTATCAAGGCATGGGGTTAAGCCTGATGGAACTATCACACCGTGGCCCGGAATTCACGGCCATCATTGAAGAGGCCAACGCCTTGATGCGGGAAATTATCGGATTACCAGAGCAGTACCATGTATTATGGCTGACCGGTGGAGCGAGCACCCAATTCTTCATGGCGCCCATGAACCTGTTAAATGAAAACGAAACGGCTCAGTACGTGGACACCGGGGTTTGGGCCAACAAAGCGATTAAAGAAGCTAAAGCATTTGGCAACATAGAAGTAATAGCCTCTTCAAAAGAGCAGAACTATACTTTTATCCCTAAACAATACAAGATTTCAAAAACAGCTAAATACCTGCACATTACCAGCAACAACACCATTTATGGAACGCAGTTGAGGAAGTTTCCCAAATCACCTGTCCCACTGGTATGTGATATGTCGTCCGACTTTTTGAGTCGGCCGTTTGACCCTGCTCCTTTTGGATTAATTTATGCCGGAGCGCAAAAAAACCTGGGCCCGGCAGGCACAACGGTCGTGATTGTACGGGAAGACATGTTGGGTAAAGTGCAGCGTTATATGCCTGCCATGCTGGATTACCGAACCTTTATCAAGGAAAACTCCTTGTATAATACCCCTCCGGTTTTCCCGATCTATGTGAGCATGCTTACCCTGCGCTGGATCAAAAAGAGCGGGGGCCTGAAAGCATTGCAGCGAAAAAACAAATCAAAGGCACTGCTTTTATACGATGAAATAGATCGCAATCCTTTGTTCCGTGGAACTGTAGTCCCTGAAGACCGCTCCTATATGAACATCTGCTTTGTGATGAACGATGCTTATGCTGCACTCGAAAAAGAGTTTCAGCAAATATGTGATGCCAATGGATTGGTGGGCTTGAAGGGTCACCGCTCCGTGGGTGGATTCCGGGCAAGCACCTACAATGCATTGCCACAAAAAAGCGTGCAAGCCCTTGTAGAAGTGATGCGTGATTTCGCACAGCGCAAGGGATAGAGTTTATGGGGTTTATGTATCCCGGAATGGTATACCGGGATGGTTTATGGGGTTTATGGGGTTTATGGGGTTTATGGGGTTTATGTAGGGG
>DLXL01000097.1:8442-15566 GCA_003448025.1 Saprospirales bacterium
GGGGCGACCCTCGTGGTCGCCATTCGGGTTTATGAGGTTTATGAGGTTTATAGGATTCATGCAGGGGCGACCCTCGTGGTCGCCATTCGGGTTTATAGGTTTAAAATAAACATCAATTGTTTTGTTTTTCGCCAAAAAAAGAACATTAAAAGGATTAATCCATATAGATGGAGTGGCATTGCCGGTCCGGGTGGTACTGGACTTGGCCAGTGGTCATTATTACAGTCTGACCACCCGTCGCATTACATTGCGGTTGCCCATAACCGCCAGTGAAGCTATGATCCGTGATTTCCTGCATACGGTGCAGGAGTGGGTGAAGGTGCAGTTTGAGCAGCAACCGGCCTACCGGGAGGCCTATTTTGGCAAGCAATTCAGGCATGGAGAACTGCTAACGGTTGGGGAGCGCAAATATGTACTTTCCCTGGAATTCAAGGATCGGATTACCAGTTCTGCAAAACTGGTGGGCGATACTATTTGTCTGGAGCTGAATGAAAACCTGAATTCCTGGCAACGAACCAAAACTGCTAAAACGCTGCTTTCCCGCATTGTTGCCAAGGATTTTCAAAAGGAAATTGCACACAGGGTAACAGAAATGAATGCCCGCACTTTCCGGCAGCCTATTCGAAGCATCAATTTGAAATACAATCACTCCAATTGGGGCAGTTGTTCCAACGCAGGGAATGTTAACCTGTCTACCCGACTGTTGTTTGCTCCCCGATCCGTACAGGATTATGTGATCCTGCATGAACTGGCGCATTTAATAGAGATGAACCATTCGGATCGTTTTTGGGCATTAGTATCGCAGCATATGCCCGATTATCAGCAGGCAGAGAAATGGCTCAAAACACATCGGGCTAAATGTGATTTTTAACATCACTTATACCATATGACTCCGCTATGGCAAAACCAGATATCACCACTCCCGCCGACATTAAGCAACTCATTGACGCCTTTTACGAAAAAGTAAAAGCTGATGAGGTGATAGGCTATATCTTTAACGATGTTGCCCATGTAGATTGGGCACATCACTTACCTATTATGTATGCTTTTTGGGAGTTTTTGTTGCTGGATACGCCAGATGCATACCGGGGCAATCCAATTCAGAAACACCTGGATTTACACCAAAAAGTGCGGTTGAAAGCGGAGCATTTTGATCGCTGGCTCCTGCTGTTTCAGTCTACTGTAGATGAGTTGTTTGCCGGCCCTTCAGCAGACAATGCCAAATTCCGGGCTTTTGCTATTTCCGAGACCTGGAAGCCGAAGTTTGACGGGCCGTTTGCGGTGTAGTCTTGGTTGAGCTATAATATTAAAATTGACTGTGCTATGCGAGGCAATTCCCTTACACAGCAAATATCATACACTTTCAACTAATAAATTATTTTGCCCCCCCTGCAATTGTTCTGTTAAATAAGCTATTAACTTACGAAAAGTCCCATTTTCTTCTTCAAGCTTAAGATTTTTTTGTAACATCAAATTATTTTTTTCAGCTGGAAACTCATTAGAGTCCAAGTTAAAGTTCAGAATATCATCAACACTGCATTGGAACCCTTTGGCAAGCCTGTCTAAATAGTCCAAATTAAGCGTAGTTTCACCCGATTCAATTCTTTGATAAGTACGTAAAGGGATATTTACCAAATCTGCGGCTTGAGCTTGAGATAACATTCGTTTTTTACGCACTGCGATGACGATTTTGTGCATGTTTTGCATAGGTTAAAATAAAATTATGGTAATTAATTATGTTATCCTTCTACCTAACAACACAAAAATAGGCTTTTGGCTGAGAATTGCCAATATTGTCGCCATTCCCGCCAATTTTGTCGTTTATCATATTATCAGAAAGAACGGACATTTGAACCTAGTTACTCCACCGAGTTGGCCATTAGGTTGGAGTTATTGATTTCCAATGTAAGGTAAATACTTAATTTATACTCAAAAACCCGTAATTGGCTCCTCAATTGCCCGCTTGAATTATTTCGACCTTCATTTGGATTCTCCTTATTTTTCACACTTTTAAATCTTTCAAATGAAAAAGTTACTCTTCTTAAATGGCGTCTTAATACTGCTATCTCTGATCCAATTTTTTCACTCCTGCTCACCTAACCCACTTGAAAACGAGCAAAAGGAATTTGATCCATTTTATTCAAAATCGGTACTGCGTTCCTTACCTTTAGAGGACCAAAAGCAGGCATGGATAGCTCGGCTTAAATCTTATCAAAATCTCGACTTGAGCGTGCCGCAAAAGGCAATACTGGAAAACATGATCAGTGATTTGCAGGAAATGGAATCTGGTAAATTTTTCTTGGCAGAAAGTCTTAGAAACAATGCCGCTTCATTGGCTAAGATCATGCCACAAGTAGATTTTGTAAACTTATTTTGCGAGGTATCATCCGCAATACCAACATTGCAAAAATCCGGACCGGTTTGTTCTGATTATGTCATAAATGAAATAAGAACGGATGTTGGGCCTGCTCCAAAATCTGAAATGCAAGTGACTTACCGTACTCCACTTTGTGACTGTAATTGGACATGTAATCAGCAATTAGATAATTGTCTCTATGGAGGCGAACTTTTATCTGCTTGTTCAGGAGGTGCGACTACTGGTTGCTGTACTCCAGCGCCAGGATGTGGCTTATTCGGCTTGGGTACATGTACTGGAAAGGTTGAATGTGCAGGAGAGTAAACATAATAATTAGTTGTTGATGGCAACCCGTACCACATACTTTTAAAGTGTCGTTTAGGTACTTGTGCAAATCAACTGCCAACATTTGTTAGTACTCATTGCTTATTTTCAAGGCAGAGACACAGGAATTTAATTATACCACATACCTAATCCTGTGTTTCTGCCTTGAAATAGTCAAATAAATTTTATTGATTAAAGCAAGGTGGTAACCTTAATGCAATAGTTTTTACTAAATGGTAGAAAGCTAAATTTTCAAAAAAACACAACATGAAAAAAAAATTGGCTCTTTTGGCATACGGCTTTGTGTTAATTTCAATTTGGAGCATCTGTTTTTTATCATATGGAATGGTTAATGAAAAAACGGCATTCATGGGGTTGGTTTTTACTCCGTTGAGTGTGTACTTCCTACAACGCGAATATGATTTTACATTAAGTTTATGGGATAAATGTGCTATAGCCATCCTGCCTGCACTTTATGTATTCGCTTTGTATTACACCTTGTACGATCTGAATTACTTTAAAATGCAACTCGATAATTTCCCTGCATTTTATCAGCTGTTTTTCTATCTCCATATTATCAACCCGGTTACTATCGCTTTCCTCGTATTGCTTCTTGCACTATCCTGGCTAAAAGACCTGACCAATCCAAGAAATATTTTTATTTTTGGTTTCATCGCTGTGTTTTACAGTTACTTTTTCATGTTTGAATGGAAAAGCCATTGGTTTATGGGAAGAAGGGTCAATTTTGATACGGAAGAAAACAGCACCGCTGATGTACAAAAACTAAGGGATACGAGCTTAAATGCCAACGTGAATCTGGCAAATTTTTCCTTCATCAACTCAAGTTTGGATACTGTAAATTTAGTAGACCATTCAGGCAAGTACATACTTCTCGAAACATGGGCAGAAACTTGCCCTCCTTGTTTGAAAGCTATTAAAGAAATGCCCGACTTCTATGCATCAATGAAAGATAAGATGTCGGTTTATTACGTGTACGAGCACCGGAAAGCGAGCGTTCGGAGAAATTTTGATAAAATATTTGGCTTTAAGGAAATCGAAGACAAGTCAAAAATGCTTATCGATGTTGAGCAAGAATTATACTTTGCCCTTAACATGGAGGGATATCCTTATTTTTTACTTTTTGACTCCACAGGCAAGCTTGTTTATCATTTACGAGGTTATGGCGATAAGGATTTGATTGCCGCAAGGATATCTGAACATGTGAAGTAGCCTACACAACTGGACATTTTGGTTTAAAACCTCGTAGGATTTGTAAACCTGCGAGTTTTTAAACCAAAATGCCTAGTTGTGTGGGAGCAGCCATTTGACCACATCACTTTCATGGCTCAAAGAACCCCACACTCGACCCCACCCACTCTTTGCCTTTGTTATAACGAACACCCACCATTTCGCCTTTGCTCATACGAACCAGGTTATTGACCAGCCTGGGGGCTTCCCAGCCTTTATCCCACAACATCATCATCCGAATTTCACATTTGGAAGGCTCATTCGGATCAGTGGTTTGCACACCGGCTACGTATTCCACCTTGCGCTGAAGGATAAAATTGGACGGATCATCCACAGATTCCACGTCTTCGCGAGTGATATTAATTTTTACGCCCTGGCCTGAAAAAGAAAACAGGGGCTTAAGCACCCAATTTTCCAAATCCGCCGGAATTTCTTTTAACTCATTGACAAACAATGTCTTTGGCACAAAATCGCTTTGGATAAATGGCAGAGAATGTTTGGAAATACGGAAAAACCAGTTAGGATGGCCCACCCATTCTGCATTCACCTCTGTGGTCATGTCCCATTCCCGGGGCAGATCAGCCCGGCGCTCCAGTTCATCAAAAATAATCCGGTTATAAATCCGCTCCACCCCTACCCTGCGGCCATTTTCATCCAGATAATAAAGGTCCCTGCCCTCGCGCTTTAATTTCGACAAACACAACACCTTGATACCAAGGTATTTTGCGGTACCCCAAAAATCTATGCGTGTATTTTGTTTTTCCGGCTCTACCTCCAGCAGAATCACATTTTCCGGTTTCGACTGCCCTACAATCACCTGGCGCAGCAGATCTATGTATCCATGCTCATCCAGTCCTCCAAAGAGGTGATGGTAAGATGCCGGTATATCAAAATGTTTTCGATAGCTGGTGGCCAGCAGGTGCTGAAAGAAATAGAGCGATGGAAATCCCTGCATCTCAATGAGTTGAGGCACAAACACGCCATTTTCATCTTTGCAAATGCCAAAATCAAGTTGTAAAAACTGCGTGTGCTCATGCTCTCCGGGCACCCTTAAATGATCGGGTAAGGCAGCTTCACTCCGTTGTTTGAATCCCGGCGCAGTGATCACCGAACAGATATCCTCAACCCCCTTTAGCAATTTGTTTTTCAGATCTTTGGGTACAAAAATGGGCGTTTCAGAGATTCGGAAGGTACAAGGCTCTCCATAAGAGGTATTCATGGTATGCAAAAAAGCCTCGTATTTTTCCTGAGTAAAGGCTGCATTATACCGTTGACGTAATTCCTGATGCATGCGAAAGATGAAAATAATTGGTTGAAGGGGGAAGGTAGTATTTTTTATTTTTTTCCGGCATCAATTTCCTGTCCTGTATCTCAGGATTTTCATTTTGAGGAAATAATGGTCAGCGAGATGTACCTTTGTCGGCTTTTCAATCCCCTGATTCCATTGATCGCCTAACCATGCATGACTTAAAATCACAGATAAACCCGGAAAAAGTTCCTCAGCATATTGCCATCATTATGGATGGTAACGGACGTTGGGCGAAACAGAAAGGAATGCCCAGGGTATTGGGGCATCATAGCGGCGTTAAAAGTGTTCGGGAAGTAACCGAAGCAGCTGCCCAAATTGGCGTAAAATATCTAACCCTTTATGCCTTCAGTACAGAAAACTGGAATCGGCCTCCGGCAGAGGTAACCGCCCTTATGAGTCTGCTGGTTGAAACGATCAAGGGTGAAATCAGCGACCTCAATAAAAATGGTGTCCGGCTGACGGCCATTGGCGACATCGAGGCACTGCCAGCCGCTACCCTGAAAACCCTGAAGGAGGGTATTGAAAAAACCAAAGACAACCAAAGAATAACACTGGTACTCGCGCTCAATTATTCTGCTAAATGGGAAATCCTTCATGCGACCAGATTGTTGGCAGAACGCGTTAAATCCGGCGAGTTGAATCCGGCAGACATCACGGAGGCGATGTTTGAACAGGTACTAAGCACTCACGGCATTCCTGACCCGGAACTTTTAATCAGAACCAGCGGTGAAGCCCGTCTTTCCAACTTTTTGCTTTGGCAGGTAGCCTACGCTGAGCTCTATTTCACTCCCGTTTTTTGGCCAGACTTTGGACAAAAAGAATTGTTTGAAGCAATCCTGAGCTACCAAAACCGGGAACGCAGATTCGGCCGTATCAGCGAACAATTAACCTAATCTCGGGCATTAAAGGGCAGTAGGTCAATTTTTTTAATGCCCATGTCTTTTAGTTCGTCTGCCATACCAATGGAATATACCTGTAAATTAATCTGGCGCTTTTCATTAGGCTTCATTGGACCTTCCTTATCCCACTGAAATATCTGCCGCATATTCTGATCCTTAGTATCCAGAACTGTAGCAAACCAGAGCTTATCATCTTTCCCATACACCAGCACTTCAATGCATGGATGGTCGGCTACCATGTTCAATGGATTGATCAGGGGGCCAGTCATTTGCCAGGCCACCTCCGGCTTCAAGTTTTGACCAGTTTGTTGTGGCACCGACATCTGGATGGAACTCGTCTCAGGAATAGCCAGTATAGGACCAGGCTTTTGCTCAACAGACCAGGTTGTAAAGGTGAAATTTTGAGGGACTCCGGAAAAGCTGCTCACCGGCCATGAGGCAAAAAAGGACGTCCTGCCTGATGGAGGCACTGCTTTTGAATATGGCATTACCACCACTCCTGCATGTCCAGAAAAGGCTAATGCACGCCCATTCTGATCCACCGGCCTTGCCTCCAGCCAAAACCGCAACCAATTCGCAGACATATTGGAAACAATACCAGCCACACACAAATTGCCCTTATCCACCCAAACATGAACAGAATTCACGTTTGCTACGGTTTCCTTCGCCTCTTTTGGGATTAACTCAATACCCATCGGCAGCGGATTTGAAATCGATGCAGGTGGAGTTGTTACCGGAGCAGAAACCTTGGGAGCAGATTGATCATTTTGACAACTGCCGGTTAACAGGACTATCAATGCAAAGCACAACTGGCGAAAATGCATAAAACGCAGGTTTAAGAGAATGAGACGCAAAGGTAATGGGTTTATGGGGTTTATGGGTTTATGGGTTTATGTATCCATGAATGACATTACTGGAAGATAATGGGTTTATGGGTTTATGTATCCAGGAAAGATAATACGGGAAGTTTATGGGTTTAAGTATCGAG
>DLXL01000044.1:0-6247 GCA_003448025.1 Saprospirales bacterium
AACCCGCGTTCCAACCCGCGTTTAAAACTCGAGGCGCCAGCTGAAGTTGGGGATGGTGGTGAGTTGAAACTTGGTCTCGATCTGATTCGTGTACGGATCATAAAAATGGTACGCCACGTTTTCCTGTGCCGTCAGGTTCTGGATATCCAGGGCAAACGTTGAGTTGCGGCGATTCCCCAGATTTTTGCGCCAGTACACCCGAAAATCAGCGCGGAAATAATCTGGCGCTTGTTGATTAAATCCGCCGTAGTAATTATAAATCGTTTTTTGTCTATCCTGAGATAAGACGATATCAATAGCTGGTTCCCGAACACCTCCCATCCAAACTACACGGGTATTGAGTCCAAAGGTGCGCTCTTTTCCGGGCCTTTTTTCTTTCTGCCATTCTTTCCCAACAACCAGGTTGGCTATTTTACCTATATCCCAGCGGGTAGGCTCCGTTGCGGGAATGAGCTCATTCCCAAAAAGGCTGCTCATCAGGGTTGCATTCAGCATCATAAACCAACCATCGGCCAAATGTTTTTCTGCACTTAGTTCCAAACCAGAGGTGCGACCTTTTAAATTAGGGAAAAAACTGTTTAGCGTGTAGGGCAGATATTCCGAGATATTAATAGGATCCAATCCGGCGCCGTCAAAGAATTCTGTATGAAAATAATCTCTGTGCACAACTTGCAGGAACCCTTCCGCCTTCATACTCCAGCGTGCATTGGGCAACCACTGGTATGCCAAACTATACTTGGAAGCTTTTTGGAAGCTGATTTCATCATCCATTAACCATAGCGCAGGCAACTGACTGTACAAGCCCGCCGCTGCGGAAATCCGGTGTTCGGGCGCTAAAATCTGCGTGAAGGTTAGTCGTGGCTCTGGCGAAAAATAATAGGTGCTTGGTGTGGTGGTTGTTTCATACGGATTTCTGTAGGCATTACCATGAAAACCTACCTGCACCTGCGTCTTTTCCTGCCTGCTCCTCCAATCCAAACTTACCCATGGCTGTGCCTGTAAATACTGATAATCTTTTAAGAGGGTAGTTACCTGATTTTGTACGGATTCTGCCAGATATTTTTGATGGGTGAGATTCAAGCCGGCCATCAGTTTCCATTGGCGGTGCAAGCGTTGATAGTACGTTATAGCGCCTGAGATTCTGGACTCCCGAATATCATCCGCACTACTATCTTCCAGATAAACCTTTGAACCTGCGCTCCGCTCCGATTGCTGGGCAGATGCAGCAATGGTCGTTTTCAACCAGGCGTTTTTCCGGATCGGATGCCAGTTGGAAACACCAAGTACGCCAGTTTTGGATTGAAAATCTATATCGAAGAAATCTTTATAATACTTGATTTCAGCGGTGTCGGTTTTACTGCTAAAAACGTTCTCGTTCAGGCCGCCCATCCCAAAAAACGTCCAGCGGCCGCCGTTTTTACCCTCCTTAAACAGGTTAAAAGAAAGGTCCTGAAAATTGATCTGCTCATCCCCAAAGGATACGCCCATTTGTCCGAGCAACCCTACCGTAGAATACCGGTAGTTTACGAGATAAGAGCCCGGGGTGCTACTGTTTTTACCTGACAAAGGTCCTTCAGCGGCCAAATCCAGGCCAATCAGCCCGGCCTGGGCGGTAAATTCATGCTGACGGGTATTGCCTTTGCGCAGGTTCATATCCATCACACCACCCAGCGCATCTCCGTAGCCGGCAGGCATGGCGCCTGTAAGCAGGGAACTGTTGTCCAGCAATTGCGCCGAAAACATCAGCACGCCTCCACCGGCTGCCGACGTACGATCGCCGAACGTACCGGCATTAGGCAGGTGGTTGGGGTTCACAATGTCTACGCCCTCCAATCGCCAGCGCATGGAGGCCGGGCTGTTACCTCGGATGCTCATTTGGTTGGTACCATCATCGGTTTGGGCTACGCCGGGATAGACTGTTGCGAGTCGGCCGGGATCAAAAAACATGGCCGGCAGGCGCAGGGTTTGATCTTTGGTGAGCGGGATTTCTCCTAAGGGAAGCAAGGCTCTCCGCCCGGGCTGGGTGGCTGAAATGGTGACTTCAGAAAGTTGGGCGCTGGAGCGTCGGAGTAAAATTTCCAGCACCTGCTCTTTACCTGACGCTACATGAATTTCCGTAATAGTTTGATTTTCATACCCTTGCGCTTCTATGGAAAGGGCGTAATAGCCTACCCGAATTTGTTCAAATAAAAACACCCCTTCAGGCGTGGTTGCAAGGGATAGAGCATCGGTGTTTTGACGCAGGTAACGGAGCGTTACGGTTGCGCCCACTACCGGGTCGCCATTATCTTCGTCCCGGATAGTTCCTCGCAGTGTTTGAGCAGTAAGGATAGTGGTGGTCAGGGCAAATGCTAAGAGTAGAAAAAGGCGCATAGTATGAACGGATGTGAACTGAATTCGCCCGTAAAGATAATTGTGCTTGTTGCCGATTTTTTTCTCAATTTCACACCGCAAAACAGGCGATTGGTCGGAGAATCCTGATATGCACCTTGTATAGCTATCAGGTAGCCGACACCTTTGCATCCTGAATATCAAACTTTCAAACCAACAAACATGATGTACTTTATTCCAATTCTTATTGTGCTCATCTTTTTGAGCATTGCCACTGTACAACAGGGCACGGTGGCTATTACTACCATTTTTGGCAAGTATAACCGAACTTTATATCCGGGTCTTAGCTTCCGAATTCCACTGATTGAGCAAATTTTCAAACGTATTTCCGTTCAAAACCGCGCAGCAGAACTCACGTTCCAGGCCGTAACCATCGACCAGGCAAATGTGCATTTTACCTCCCTGCTTCTTTTCTCTGTAATGGATAATGCAGAAGAAACGGTTAAAAAAGTGGCATTCCGCTTTGTGAGCGACCGCGACTTTATGGCTACCCTGACCCGTACTGTAGAAGGTAACATTCGTTCCTTTGTGGCCACTAAAAAACAGCAGGAAATCCTCAGCCTGCGCCGTGAAATCACGGATTCAGTCAAAACAAACATCGACCACATGCTGGAAGACTGGGGTTTTCACCTGCTCGACCTGCAGATCAACGATATCACTTTCGATGACGAGGTAATGCGTTCTATGTCGAAGATTGTGGCTGCCAACAACCTCAAGGCTGCTGCCGAGAACGAAGGTCAGGCGCTGTTGATCACCAAAACCAAAGCTGCTGAGGCGGAAGGCAATGCCATTAAAATCTCTGCTGAAGCCGAACGCGAAGCCGCTAAAATGCGTGGTCAGGCTGTGGCCTTGTTCCGCGAAGAAGTAGCCCGGGGTATGAGTCAGGCTGCCAAGGAAATGCAAAATGCCAACCTCGACACTTCCGTGATCTTGTTCTCTATGTGGACAGAAGCTGTGAAAAACTTCACCGAACACGGCAAAGGCAACATCATCTTCCTCGACGGTTCCGTAGATGGCATGCAGAAAACCCTCAAGGAACTGATGGCGTTGAATCGCCTGGATCTGTCGGGCAAAGCCTGAGTAGTACCTGATTGAAGAGGGAGGCGATCGGCTTGGCTTTCGTACAAACCTTAAGCCGAACGTCTCCCTCTTCAATCATGTACTCATGTAATCGTCAATCATGTAATACACTCATACCTACTGTTTCACCTTTTCCGGCGCTTTCAAGTGCTGATCCAAAAAGGTCAATACTCCGCTGTACCCTTTCATCTCGTTTTCTTTTTTCACAAAGCCGTGCCCTTCATCAGGGAATACCAGGTATTCTACCGGGATATTATTTTGTTTTACAGCGGCTACGATTTCATCTGATTCAATTTGAAGTACCCGGGGATCATTTGCTCCCTGAAGCACCATGATGGGGTTTTTCACGCTTTTGGCATGAAAAAGTGGCGAAATCCGGTGCAACCGCACGGAATCAGCGGTATTGGGATCGCCCAGCTCGGCATAAAGCGCCTTGCGGAAGGATTCCCAGTACGGCGGTATAGATTTCAGGGTGCGCAGCCAGTTCGTTACCCCAAAAATATTGACGCCTACTTTGAACTCATCCGGCGTGAACGTCATGGCCGCCATGGTCATGTACCCGCCGTAAGAACCGCCGATAATACCAATACGGTCTTTATCAATGTAGTCCATTGATTGGAGGTATTTTTTGCCGTAAATGCAGTCCTGCAGGTCTTTTTCGCCGTGGTTCTGATCGTCCATTTTGAAAAACGATTTACCGTAGCCACTACTGCCGCGGTTGTTCACCATGAGCACCGCGTATCCATGGTTCACCAGATACTGGATAAAGGAACTGTACCCCACGCGCGATTGCCCGCCCGGGCCTCCATGCACCCACACGAGGGCAGGCACTTTATTGCTCGCCGAAGCATTCAGCGGTTTGTAATAAATAGCCGGAATATCGAGCCCATCGAACGATTTGTAGCGCACCACCTCGGCCGTAGCCAGATCGTCCGGATTGATTTCAGCTGAGGCATTGTTGGTCAGGCGTTTGAGCGATTTAGTTGCAAATTCATATACATACAAGTCGTTAGGTGATTTGGAAGTACCCACAGACAGGCGCATCTTGTTTTCGCTCGGTGAGATGTTCACAGCAGTTATATCGCCATCCGGAATAGCCGGAAATGCTACTTCCTTACCGGCGGCATCGCGAATCACCACCTTGTTTTTTCCATCTTCATTGATCCCGATCACCTGGTATTTTCCGTTTTCAGACTGATATGCGTACATCACATCCCAGTTGGTTTCGTAGGCCGTTTTGCGTTCCCCGGTTGCCAGATCATATTGTACCAGGTAGGCGAATTCCTTGCCCACATCGGTGGTGTAGAAAAACGTTTTGCCATCGGCACTGAACCCGTAAGTGCTGTATAAGCCAGGTTCGGCGGGATTGGAAACTTCCTTGAGCTGTTTGTTTTTCAGATCGTACAAAAACAGCTGGTTTTCGCTGGTGGTTACGGTTTTGCTGAGTGCCAGCCAGTCGCCGTAACGGGAAACGGCGTCGATGCCATAACCATCGTTGTTCTGGTACACCATTTTCGGTTTCCACACGCCTACCTCCATTTGATACAGATCGAAAAAGCGTTCATCCCGCAGATTGGAGCTGTAGTACATGGATTTTTTATCCTTTGACCAGTCGGAAAAGTTACTCACGGCTTTTTCGCCGGGTGTCAGGTCCTGGCTTGTTCCATCGGATTTAAGCAGGTAAATGTGGCTGATTTCGTTGCCGCCTTTATCGGCTGAATATAGCACCTCCCCTGTACCGGGTACGTAATCAATGGCGAAGAACGACTCGACAATAGTTTGCGTGAGGTTTCTTTTGGATCCATCGGAAATATTGATTTCCTGGAGGTTAAAAATACCGGACTCATTGGAGTGCACGAGCATTTTTTGTTCGTCCGGTGAAAAAATGCCCGCTCCGGTGGCATTGGTTTTGTAAAACTGTTCAATGGTGTACTGTTTTACTTCGCGGGCTGGAGCCGGTTTGTCCTGTTTGCAGGCAGCAAATGCCAGGACACTGAGCAACATTGTTACTTGTTTTTGCATAACTTGTAGATGATTGGATTGAATTTTGCCGTAAATTGCAACAAGACTTTCAGGCAGATGTAGTTTTTAGCTATTTTGCCCAAAAACCCGGTCCAATAGATGGGTCAGCCCCATAAAAGGTTACAAAAACCGATGAAGTTCGATATAATCCTGTTCACTTTGTTCCGAACGGACAATGCCTATTCCTCCATCTCCTTATCCATGGCGAAGGAATTGGCTAAAACTGTGCGCGTCCTGTACGTCAATCATCCATATTCCTGGAAAGATCTGCTGCTTGGAATCATTCGGCGCGATCCAGCCTTGCTGAAACGTTTACCGAGGCTATTGTTTCTGCGAAATGCATACGAGACGCTTGACACCATTCCTGAGCGTTTTATAGCCGTAACGCCGCCACCTACTTTGCCCATCAACTGGCTGCCGCCGGGCAGTGTGTATCGTTTTTTTCAACGCATCAACAATCGGATTGTGGTGAAAGCTATTCAGAGGGCCGCACGGGAACATGGCTTTGAACGATTTATCTACCTAAACTGCTATGATCCGTTTTTTGCCGGGTATTTGCCTCCGGAAACCGGCGCTGTGTACAATATTTACCATTGTATCGACGACATTACGCAAGACCCCTACACGGCCCGTCATGGCTTGAGCCTGGAAAATGAAGCCTGTAAACAGGCAGATATTACCCTGGTTACTTCTACCAATCTCCACCGGCTGAAAGCCCCGGTGGCCCGGCGAATAGTGTATTTTTTTAATGCGT
>DLXL01000044.1:6368-9730 GCA_003448025.1 Saprospirales bacterium
ACCCCGGTGGCCCGGCGATTAGTGTATTTTTTTAATGCAGCCGATGTCTCTGTTTTTAGCCGCGTGCTCACTGAAAATTTCCCCCGACCAACAGAGCTTACAGGCCGACAGGGACAGGTGATTGGCTTCATCGGCAATCTGGATGCACTCAGGATAGACTATGCATTATTAAAAAAAGTTGCCCTTCAATTTCCGGATATAACCCTGCTGTTGGTTGGGCCACTGAACAGCAAAGAGCCTGAACAAACAGGACTGACCCGATTACCAAATGTGGTGTTTACGGGCGCCAGAAAACTGGAAGACTTGCCGGCGCTGTTACAGCACATGGATTGCGTGTTGATTCCTTTTTTGTGCAATACCCTCACGTACAGCATTTATCCGCTTAAAATCAATGAATATCTGGCCGCCGGTAAACCAGTGGTGAGCACAGCCTTTTCGGAGGATATACGTACATTCGCCAACTGTTGTTATCTGGCTGAAAACCACGATGATTTTCTGCAGCAGATTAAAAACGCGCTTTCTGAAAACGATCCAGACCTGATAACCACCCGAACAAAAGTAGCAGCCAGCAATACCTGGGAGGCAAGGATCAGACAGCTTGCATTTGCCCTGCCCTTTAAGGCAGGGATATAGAAAAATGATCATTTTGGGCTTTAGCCCATGCAAAATGAGATTGGGCTAAAGCCCAGATTCTTTCTGGAACTCCTTATCCGCGCCCTAAAGGGCGCGGCAACTATATGTACATTATCCGGATAGTCAACAATGCCCTCAATGGCGCGGCAACTGTAATCTGGATAGTCAACAATTATTATGGAAAACAAACATACCCCACTTACGCCGCAACAGCGGTTTATTGAAACCCTGATGCATGCCTTTATCATCCTGGTATTGGCCGGTATATGTTTGAAGGTTTGGTTTTTGTAACCGTTATTTATCACAAGTGGACAACCTCTTTACACCTCGCGATCGCTCCGTTTGGGGGAGAATAAAGGAGCAGTTAGTAGCCCGGAAATTGAACAGTCCGCTGGGCCTGGCGCTATTGTTGCTGGGTACCTTGCCTTTATCCTACCTGCTGGCTACGCTGGAATTGAAACTTAGCGTGGTGGTATTCATGGGTTTGATCGGAGCGCCGCTGGTGGTGTTCTGCTTGTTTAATATCACCTTCGCCATCGCCCTGATGCTGGTGGTTTCGCTGGCCATTCCTTTTGCCCTGAAATATACGGATGCCCCTATTGGGACTTTGTTGGATTTGCTGATCCTGTTGAGCACGGTGGGCATTTTGCTGCGTCAGATCAAGGAGCGCGACTGGGCTTTTGCCAAATCTCCGCTGAGTTATATGATCCTGATCTGGCTCTATTACAACTTCATGCAGGTGCTAAACCCGGAGGCCCAGTCCAGATTAGCCTGGATGTATACCGTGCGCAGCGTGGCCATCCAGCAGGTGGTGTTTTTCATTGGCGCCTATGCGTTTCATCGCAACAGGGCGGGCATTATGAACATCCTGAAACTCATTATCGGGATGTGTTTTGTGGCTGCTTTATATGGTTTAAAACAGCAGTTTTTTGGTTTCAACGAGCAGGAAACCATCTGGATGATGGCCGATCAGGAGCGTTATCAGTTGTACCATCAATGGAACCTGGTGCGTATCCCTTCTTTCTGCTATGACCCCACCACCTTTGGGATACTGATGGTTTGTTTTGCCGTGTTTTGCGGGGTATTGGTGGTGGGTGCTACCAGCAGGCCGCACAAGATTTTATTGGCTATAATGGGTCTCACTGCCTTGTGGGCGGCTGCGTATACAGGTACGCGCACGGCGTACGGGCTCATCCCGGTGGGCGCGGTGTTTTTTGCGGGATTGATCCTGAGTAGGCGGGTGATACTGGTGGGTGGAGTGCTGGCTGTGCTGGGCGCCGGTTTTATCCTGAAATCCACCAATAGCGGTGTCATTTATCGGATACAGTCGGCCTTTAAACCGGCACAGGACGACTCCATGAACCTGCGTTTGAGTAATCAGAAAAAAATACAACCTTATATCCAGAGTCACCCGTTTGGAGGCGGACTGGGGAGTTGCGGGGTGTGGGGAAAGCGGTTTAACCCCGATTCAGAGCTGGCCAAATTTCCGCACGATTCGAGTTTTGTGCGCATGGGCGTGGAATTGGGCTGGATTGGATTGATCCTGTACACCTTGTTCCACTATGTGGTGCTCAGAACCGGCCTGTACTATTTTATTCGTTGCCGGGATCCGTTTATCAAATCGTTGTATGCGGCTATTACTACCTGGTTGTTCATGCTGGCGATGGCCTGTTATTTTCAGGAAGCGATTTTGCAGTTGCCCATGAATGTGATTTACAATGTGCTGTTGGCTATGCTGGTTACGTTGAAGCAATTTGATACGGTGGGAGAGCGGGATTCCTGAAAAATACCTATTTTTGTAAAAAATTGAATACAATGACTGATAACTTGCTGGAGAGGATAACTATAAACCCGGAACAATGTGGAGGCAAACCCTGTATCCGTGGCATGAGGATTAGAGTAACAGATGTGTTGGATCTGCTGGCAAATGGGCTTACCCCTGAAGAGATTGTTGCTGAAGAACTGCCAGACCTTACACTGGAAGATGTAAGAGCCTGTTTAAGGTATGCTTCTTTAAAATTAAATCATCCTGTTCTTGCCATAGCAGCTTGATGGTATGCTATTAGTTGATGCACAACTTTCACCAGGGCTTGCCTTATGGATAACCAATAATTTTGGTTTGGAATGTTACTCAGTGGGTTATTTAGGATTAAGAGATGCAACTGATATTGAAATATTTCAAAAGGCTAGAGCGCTAAACGCTATTGTTTTAACCAAAGACGAGGACTTTGTTAAATTACTTCACCAATTGGGAAGCCCCCCTAAAGTCATTTGGCTTACATGTGGAAACACCTCCAACGCTCAAATGAGGATCATCTTTGAACGCAATTTAATGAGTGCAATTTTATTACTTGAAACAAATGACCTGGTGGAGATAAATGGATAAGCAGATGTAATCTTTGCTTCCAAGCGCAACCTTCTTTCCTACATTTGCGCCAAAGCACCTGTCATGCGTTGTCTCATACTCCTTTGCGCCTTCCTCTTCTTTCTCCCTGAATGGCTTCTGGCCCAGGAAACCGCCACCGTATACGGCCGGGTTACAGATGCCTCTGACGGGCAACCTGTAGAACTTGTGAGCGTGTACATTAAAGGTTCCGGGAAAGCGGTAAGCACGGATGAAAGCGGCAAATTTGCCATTCAAATTCCTGCCAATCAGCGACTTACACTCTCTTTCAAACGTGTAGGCACCGGCGGTGATGACACCAGCGGCGATCACCAGGCCCAGTTCG
>DLXL01000044.1:9896-10136 GCA_003448025.1 Saprospirales bacterium
GCGCCCGATTTAATCTGGACCTTGGCATGTCGCCCATAGGAGCAAATCTGGAAGTAGTGATCAGTGGCAAACGCCTCGACGACGGTGGCATGATCAAGGAGAAAAACATCACCGACCTCAAACTGTTACCCACCACCACAGGGAACCTGGAAAGTGTGCTGCCACATATTGCGTTGGGTACCAATACCGGTACCGGCGGCGAACTCAGCTCTCAATACCAGGTGCGCGGCGGGAACTACG
>DLXL01000416.1:0-1526 GCA_003448025.1 Saprospirales bacterium
TCAAACCCCTCAAACACCTCAAACTTATTCATGATCTTCCCTCGCATTCCATATACACGGCTCGCATGGCTGTTATTCCTCTTCATTGTAGGAATGATCTGGCTGATAGCGCGCAACCGCAAGGCCAGCACCTTTGCGGAGGGATTGCAGGTGAAAGTAACAGCTTTGGCGGGTGGGGATAAGTTGATCAGTGAAGGAGATGTGCGGCAGGCCTTGACTAAATCCTTTGGCAACGATTTGGAGAATTCTGAATTGGGCAGCCTGGATGTGGAACGGATGGAACGGGTGCTGGAAATGGATCCTTTTATCAAAAATGCTGATGCCTATATTGATCAGAATAATCAACTGCATATCGTGGTAGAGCAGCGGGAACCACTTCTCAGGGTTTTAGACAATCAGGGAAACAACTATTATCTGGATGCAACCGGTAAAAAAATGCCGCCATCCAAAAACTTCGCAGCGAGGGTCATCGTAGCCACCGGAAATGTGGCGCCCTTTACCCCTGAATTCAGGGAAAAACGGAAAAACAGTTTGAAAGACCTGTATAATATTACTCAAACCCTGTTGGCAGATGATTTTCTGAAGTCATTCATCCAGCAGATTCATGTAACCAATACCAGTGAATTCATTCTGGTGCCACTCATTGGAGATCAAAAAATTATCCTGGGATCGGCACGAAAGCTGGAAGATAAACTGAAAAGGTTAAAAATTTTCTACCAGCAAGGAATGCCTTATGAGGGCTGGACCAAATATGAAACCATCAATCTGAAATACACCGGTCAGGTGGTTTGTAAGCGGTAAAAAAGCACTCTAAAAAACCAAACAAATAAAACAAATATTTTGACACAAAATATTTTAAAAATAATACCTTTGACGCGGGAAAGAGTTTCGACCGCCGATTGGGTATGAACGAACCAATAACACCGAAACTCAAAACATTTAAATTCAACACATTATGACGGAGTTTATCCCACAACCCCACGATGTGGTCGTTGCCCTGGACATAGGGACGACAAAAGTTTGCTGCCTTGCCGGGCGAAAAAACACGCACGGTAAACTTGAAATCATCGGAATAGGCAAGGTTGAAAGTGCCGGCGTTTTACGCGGCGTGGTATCCAACATCGAAAAAACAGTTGGCGCCATTCGCGAAGCCGTAGAAATTTGCGAGCGTAATGCACGCATGAAATTTCGCTCGGTGCATGTTGGCATTGCCGGTCAGCACATTAAAAGTCTGCAACACCGCGGTATCCTCACCCGAGATTCTGATTTTGCGGAGATTTCCAATCGGGACATCGACCGCCTGGTGAACGACATGTTCAAATTGGTGCTGCCACCCGGTGACAAGATCATACATGTTTTTCCGCAGGAGTTTACCGTAGATTCCGAACAAGGAATTACCGATCCGGTTGGCATGTGTGGTGTGCGCCTTGAAGCAAACTTTCACATCATTACGGGCCAGATTACTGCCGTCAACAACATATACCGTTGTATTGTCAAGGCCGGCCTCAAGGTTGCCGATCTGACTG
>DLXL01000416.1:1646-6152 GCA_003448025.1 Saprospirales bacterium
TATCTGACACTCGAACCCATTGCCAGCGCAGATGCTACCCTCTCCGAGGAAGAAAAGCAGGCAGGCGTTGCCTTGGTCGACATCGGTGGCGGTACTACAGACATCACGATTTTCCATGAAGGTATCATCCGCCATACCGCAGTAATTCCATTCGGTGGTAACGTGATTACCGCAGATATCAAAGAAGGTTGTACCGTAATGCAACCACAGGCTGAAAAACTCAAAGTGAAATTTGGTTCAGCCCTCGCCAGCGAGGTGTATGATAACCGGATCATTACCATTCCAGGCCTCAAAGGCCGTGAGCACAAGGAAATCAGTGAAAAAAACCTTGCACGGATCATTCAGGCCCGCATGGAGGAAGTCATGGACTATGTGCTTTGGGAAATTCGTCGCAGCGGTTATGAGCGCAAGTTGATTGGCGGGGTGGTACTCACCGGAGGTGGTGCATTACTGGCCCACACCGACAAACTGGCCGCTTTCCACACCGGCATGTCCTGCCGTGTTGGAATTCCGGTAGAGCACCTGGCGCACGGGTATCACGAATCTGTCAGCAGCCCGATTTTCAGCACCGCAATCGGTCTGTTATTACGCGGTTTGCAGGATCTGGATCCTGCCAGACTGAGCTCAGAAGAACCTTTAGCCACGACAGAGGAAGATTCTAAAGAACCTTCCAACGTATCAGAGGAAAAGGGCGCTTCCTGGTTTGATAATGTATTCAAAAAGACCAAGGAATGGTTCGAAGCAGAACCAGATATGGACTTTAACAAGAAGTGACGGCAGACGTTGGACTTTTAGACATTGGACGTTTGTTCCAAAGTCCGGCAGTCCATAGTCCGGCAATCCATTCATTCGATAACGCTAAAAAGAAAAATATCATGCTTTTTGATTTGCCAAAAGATGAGCCTAGTATCATCAAAATCATCGGCGTTGGTGGTGGCGGCAGCAATGCTGTTACCCATATGTACAAACAAGGCATCGTCGGCGTAGACTACGCCATCTGCAATACCGACGCGCAGGCTATGCAACTCAGCCCTGTGCCAAACAAAATTTCACTGGGTCAGATCCTTACAGAAGGCCGCGGAGCAGGTTCTAAGCCCAGCGTGGGCAAACAAGCCTGTATTGAAAGCCTTGAGGAAATCAAGCGATTCCTGGAGGATGGCACTAAAATGGCCTTTATTACGGCAGGAATGGGTGGAGGTACCGGCACCGGCGCCGCTCCGATCATTGCCAAAGCTGCTCAGGAATTGGGCATTCTGACCGTTGGCATCGTGACCTTGCCTTTCACTTTTGAAGGTAAGATCCGTGTGGGCAACGGTATGGAAGGTCTGGAAGACCTGCGTAAAAATGTAGATTGCCTTGTTATCATCAGCAACGATAAGTTGCGTGATATATATGGCAACCTAAGCATCTCCCAGGCATTTAGCCAGGCTGACAACATTCTTTGCACCGCTGCAAAGGGCATTGCCGAGATCATCACCGTACCTGGTTATGTAAACGTTGACTTTGAAGACGTAAACACAACCATGCGCGGATCTGGCGTGGCCATAATGGGTACCGCTGCCGTTGAAGGCGAAAACCGTGCGTTCCGCGCTGCAGATGAGGCATTGCGTTCTCCTCTGCTCGAAGATAACGATATCTATGGGGCTAAAAATATCCTGGTAAACATCACCTCCGGAGTTAAAGAAGCCACTATGGACGAAATCTTCGAAATTACACAATTCGTTCAGGAAAAAGCGGGTGAAAATGCCAATCTGATCTGGGGTAACTGCTTCGACGAACGTTTGGGCGAAAAGCTGGCAGTAACCATCATTGCTACCGGTTTTGAATCCACCGAGCGCGGCAAAACCGGTATGGCCGGCAATCGCCAAACCAATACCAACGAACGTCAGGTGGTACACCTGGATGAAGACCTGCAATCTGGAAAAAAGACACAGCCTTCTCTCTTTACAATTACGTCTGATGAACCGTATGCCCCGGTAGACGAGAAGGCCGCAAGCACCCTCGAATTCGAGTTCGATAACATCCGGGAAACAGTTGATAAAATTCGTCGCACTACGCCGGTCAGCAATGACCCTTATCTGCGCGATGAAGATGAAGAAATTTCTCCTGAAGAACGTCGCCGTCGCATCGAGGAAGCCCAACGCAGGCGCCAGGAAGCCTTAAATCGTCCGATCAATGTGGTGAAACTGTCTTCCCCGCAAACGATCATCGATCTTGAGAGTCAACCGGCATACTTACGCCGTAGCGTCAACCTGGAGGATGTACCTGATTCCGATAAGCCCGAAATGTCCAACTGGACTATCTCCCTGGAGGAAGAAGGTGAAATCAAGATGGGAGGTAATTCCTTCCTGCACGACAATGTAGATTAGACAGAAAGCGCATCCCAAAGTACATTCCAGGTGATGGAGTGGGACCCGACCCTGTGAATACGACGAAGGGAGGCCTTTCAAAAGAGTATATTTCTGCTAAGTTCAGCGGCCTCGGTGTGTGGGACACCGGGCCGCTTTTTTTTACATAGCGAGTCGTTGTTGTAGCTCTCTTACCTTGTTCTGATTCCCTACAGAGGTATATACCTGAATCAAATCCTGGATAGTATTCCGGTCCTGGCCATAATTATCCAGCGCCAGATTTAGAAATTCAATGGCGCCTTGAGCATCCTGCTTTTTTACAAAGTAGAAGTTATAGCCCACCCGGTGGCAGAAAAAGTTGTAAACATTGGGATCAGATCCTTTTAACGATTTTAGCGCTTCCAGCACCATACCCAACATCTCTCCGTTAGCCGGTTGATTTTGGATCAATTGCTCAAAATCGCGCAGGAGTTTTTCCAGGTTTTTATCCTGGTTAAACCGCATCACTGCGATTTGCACTTTCATGGGGGCTGCCAGGCGATAACCGGGGTTGATTTGCAGGGATTTATTCAAATAAGGCTCAATTTCATTCAAAATGGCATTGCGCTGCGCTACAGTTGTCTGGTCAGTTGCTTTTTCCAGGGGTTTATATTGTTTGTTAAATAACATGTTGGCATAGTAATAATTGGCCCTGTAACTATTGCCAGAAACCTGAATAGCGGATTCAACTAATCCGGATCCATCGCCACCCCAATCCGGGATTCTGGTCCAGGTACGCACGGCAAAGGCTCCGGCTATTAAAGATAATATGGTTACACCGAGCCAGGTTTGACGATTTGACATCAGTTCCGGCAATTTTTTCAGCGCAAACCAGGCAATGGCGATGCAAAATCCAATCGAAGGCAGAAACAAATAACGCTCATTCATGAAGGTGCTCGTTCTGACTATCAGATTGGAAACAATGCTTACCGTAAGCAGGTAATATAGAATGCTATAGGCGGCCACGCTCCATCCGGAATTGTTGGTTTCTTTCTCTTTACGTAACGTTTTGTATGCCCAGAAGCCCAATGACACATGTATAGCCAGCGATAACAAAGGGCGCCAATCTGCCCAACTTACTTTTGGTACGTGATATGGATAGTAATCAATGGTGAGCGGGTGGGGTACGAACAATAATTTCAGGTTCCAGCCAAGCGCCAGGAAAGTAGTGGCTAAACGCTCCAGTCCATTCATCCCGAAAAAAGGATTCAGAACCAGTTCATCCGCATGTTCAATGGATTTTTCCAACGCCAAGGCACGTAATAGCAAAAACAGCCCCAGTGATATGAACAATGGCATGGTAGCTTTGAATATATGGCCAAAAGATACTCCAGAAAATACCCGGATTGTAAGTGGAATGACAGCCAGAAAGGTTATCGTGTTTTCTTTGGATAACAATCCCAGGAAAAAGAAAGCAGCTGCTAACCAGCGCCAACGTTCATCCCGGGTGTCAAAATGCTTCATAATGGCCCATAATGCCCCCAGGCTGCCGAGCATAGCCATGATCTCATCCCGGCTTTTTACATTAGATACCACCTCTACATGCAAGGGATGCAAGGTGAAAAGTAAAGTGGCCCAAAAAGCAAGGCTCCAGTACCAGGCGCCGCCCTCCTCCCGAGGAAATAAAGCAAGCATGATGCGATAGAGTAACAGCGTACTTAATCCGTACAATAATACATTCATAAAGTGGCCAGCGCTCGCGGCACTGTCTTTGCCAAAAATTCCCACTTCTGCAGCAAAAGTGGCCAAAGGCAAAGGACGGTAGCGCCCTCCTTCCAGCATAAGCTTAGGATCCTTGTAAAACCCAAGCAGACTGTCGTGCCCAAATATCTCAGCAAGGCCTGCAAACCCTTTTTGTACAAATGCATTATCCCAGATATAGATCTGATCATCTTGTAAATACCCGAAACTCACGGTCAGGCCATAGAGCAAAAAGCTGGTGCCCAACAATACCATACAGGCATAAAGATTTCGGACCCAGAAACCGGATTGCAGAAAATGAGTGGTGATCATTGGGTCAGCAGTTTTGGCTGCCAATTTTTTGGAAGGTGTATTTTTAGTTGCCATGCGGAGTGATAATCCCTTTTAGGTGGGCTAATGTATTTTTTTCAGGGATGAA
>DLXL01000416.1:6294-7316 GCA_003448025.1 Saprospirales bacterium
GTGGGCAAATGTATTTTTTTCAGGGATGAAAAAACATCCGAATAATCAAAGGTTTCCAGATTGCGCCAAAAATCCAGGGTTTCAAACAGTTGCGGGGTAGACGATACACCCAACAAAAGGCCTTGAATACCCGGATGCAATCCGGCATAGATTAAGCCTATATGGTTCATTGTTTTCACCGGCGGACGAACAAAAGCTGTTGCCCAAACAGGAAGCAGCTTGTGGATTTTTTCCAACAAGGGGGCTAGTTTTTCCGTCTGACCACCCCTGGTCAGGAAAGTACTTTCCGGGGAATATACCCCATTCAGTTTCACCCCTCCGGCATTTAACCCGTATGCATAAAATTGATGCGGGCCGCCGGCGAGAAGATGGCGTTGCAAAGGTGCATACCGGTCCAGATCTGAATGTAATACATTGTGCTTCAGCTGGATATCAAAGTTGATGCCTAAGGAGGCATTGGCTTGGGCATACGCATCAGGATGGGCAATGCCGGAAAGCCCGGCCCGAATAGAAAAGGTGGTGCAGAGGCGCTGCAAGGCATCCAGGGAGGCATGAATCTCTTCGGGTTGATCCCGGTTGTCCCAGTGAAACATCAGCACGGAAAGATTTGATCCAAAATCCCGGTGATATTCCTCGCCCATCATTTGAACAAAGGAAGGCGCCAGATTTACCTCCGGAGACCGCATGTTGTCCATACTACCCATCTTCATGGTAATTTCAAGGTTATGAATACCATGTGCATCCACGAACTCCTTCAGGATTTTTTCTGCCGCACGAAATTGCTCCGGATTCCGGTTGATCGGATAATTGGTAGCACAATCAACGGCATTGTAACCCGCTTTAAGCCAGGTATCGAGCAACTGAAAAGCCTCGCTTTGGGATACACTCCAGCCCCATTGGGCGGTGCCGAGCACTAATTTTTTTGTGGATGTATGCATATGCAAAGGCAAATGTCTGATTTGTTCCCGGCATTCCGAATCATTGTGTAATTTTGGACGGGCAAAAGCGGAGGAGGTGGGAAG
>DLXL01000416.1:7498-8088 GCA_003448025.1 Saprospirales bacterium
CGCTTTAGCCCGTCCATCGTCCACCTTATCATGATTCAATTTAAAATTGCCGACGAAGAAGATACACATGATGTAGCTTCGCTTTTAGCCGCCTTGTTTGAAGAGGTTGGCCATACCCTTACTGCTGAAGAGATTGCAGAATTGTTTCTTCAATTTGATTCTGATGATCACCACTCTACCTTGCTGGCTTTGGATGATGACGGGGATACCGTTGGAATCATTACCATTGCAGAATCACTCGGATTTTATGCAGGTGGCCGCATTGGAGTTATCAACGAATTGTATGTGGTACCGGAATACCGATCCGAAGGGGTAGGAAAGATGCTACTGGATGCTGCTAAAAATCTGGCAGATGAGAGAGGATGGGCTCGTCTGGAGGTGACCACGCCAGGCGATGATTACGAAAAAACACTTCGGTTTTATGAGCGGGAAGGCTTTTTTCCCATTGGGCCCAGGTATAAGTATATGGTGTAGCGCATTGGATTGCGTTCATCGTAGTTTTTTCCGCGGATTTCGCAATAGGCGTTTGGCGGGGCTGCTCACGTGTCGTTCTATCGTCTATCGTAGTTTTTCCCGCAGATTTTGCAGAT
>DLXL01000616.1:0-721 GCA_003448025.1 Saprospirales bacterium
ATTGGCTGGTGGGCGAATTTTGCCACGTTCAAGCTAAATAACAAATGGAGTATTCACGGTGAATACCAATGGCGGCGGGTAAGCTGTGTATCAGATTGGCAGCAAGGCCTCCTTCGGGTTGGAATGAATCATCAAATCAATGCCAAAGCACAACTACGGGTTGGATATGCCTGGGCCGAAACCTTCAACTATGGCGATTATCCGATCAATGGCCTGGGCCGTGATTTTACGGAGCATCGCACATACCAAATGGTAACGCTGACAGATAAACCTGGTATCCTGGATTTTTCCCACCGTTTTATGCTGGAGCAACGTTGGATAGGGCGCTATTCTAGCCCGGAGGTGCAAAAGGAAGATGACTATTTCTATGTAAACAGGCTGCGTTATATGTTCAGAATGCAATGTCCCCTCAAAGGAAAAACCATCGATGATAAAGAGTTTTATGCGGCTGCGTATAACGAAATATTCATCGGTTTTGGTAAAAACGTCAATGAAAACGTCTTTGATCAAAATCGATTGGGCTTATTAATCGGATATCGGTTAAACAAGAAATGGCGCATAGAAGGTGGCTTTTTAAACCAAATACTGCAACTGCCACGCGAAATTACCCTGCCAGGCGCTACCACCGGCCAAAATGTATTTCAACGGAATTCCGGGTTTGTTATCAATAGTTATATTAGTGTGTTTTAGGGTGTTTTAGGGTTTATGGGTTTATGGGGTT
>DLXL01000616.1:847-3273 GCA_003448025.1 Saprospirales bacterium
GGTTTATAGGTTTATGGGGTTTATAGGTTTATGGGGTTTATAGGTTTATGGGTTTATGAGTAGGGAAGGGGATATTATCGAACTGGTCGATAATGGATCTTGGACAGGCTTGTTCCATTGTTTACCTAACAAGTCTAATGTCCAATATCAAAATGTCGAATAGTCTTTTAATATACCTAAATTTGCATCTGAATTAAGTTAAGCGTATGAAAAACAAAATCCTGATGCTCGCTCTGAGCATTCTTGTAGGAGGCTTTTTGTCTGATACCCTCTCTGCTCAGACCAATTGCGATTGCGAATTTATTGAAACCATGATAACACAGGATGCATCCACCCAGGATACCGCTGTGTTTTACCTGAGCCTGCACAACAGAGCAGATACTTCGTGCTTTGAAAGCGTGGTTGTGGTGGTTGATACCGGATATCTGTTCAACTGGACGGTTCTATCACCTTCCTGGAGCATTGTGCAAATAGATGTTCAAACCCTGCGCCTCAACCATACCTCCGGAAAAATTCCTTCCGGAATTTCTGTACCATTACAGCTTACCGTTTCGAGCGATTTCGATAAATACGTTTTCACAACACAAACTACCTATGCCGATCCTATTCTGCAGGGGACTTTTTGTGCACATTCGTTCAGTTTGACCGACGAGCAATCTGTCCTGAAGGATTGCTGCCCGCCTGATCTGTCGATTGCCGGCCATGAGATGGTTGTGAATGGCAGTTTTAACGCAGGAAATACCGGGTTTCAAACGGATTATGTTTACTGGTATCCTAATTTCAATATACCTCCGGGCGGCTATTCTATTCACAATGCCACTACGTTATACAATGCCAACGATGAGTGGTTTTGTGTTGGTCGGCGCGGCACTCCGGACGATTTATTTATGGCTGTGGATTGCGCTCCGGGGCTTACAGAATTGGCTGCCTGGCGACAAAGTTTTTCCCTGGATAAAGACAGTACATATGTGTTCTGTGGATACTTCAATAATTTACTTTTACCCCAGCTACCATTCAGTGATCCCACCGTTGAGTTGTGGTTGATACGGCCCGACAGTAGTAAAACCCGCTTGTTTTTCTATACTTTGGAGGAAACGCCAGACCAGTGGATCAAACTGGAAAGCACCATTCAAGTCCCTGAAGATGGAAACTATCAATTGGAAATCTGGTGTCTTGGAGGGCTGAATAATGGTTTTGATTTTGCGATGGATGAACTGACCTTCAGAACATGCCGGCCCAGTTTTATATGTGATATCTCACCATCTATAGTGGTAGAACAAATAGGTTGCAACCAAATCAATCTATTCCCAGCTACAACAGGCCAGGCGCCATTTTCCTATCAATGGAGTGATGGTTCCACCGAGCAAGACCGTGTTTTATTCCTGAACTGTGGCAATTATACCTATTGCCTGACGGTAACTGATGCCAATGGTTGCGAGGCTGATACCTGTTTATCCTTTTCCATTATCGATGATGGCCTTCCAACAATCAGCTGCCCTGCTCTGGATACCTTGCAATTGCCTTCGGATCGTTGCTTTTTTACGCCAACAGAGTTGCCTGCGGGTACCGTTGAGGACAACTGTTCGCCGAATGCAGAAATTTTATGGAGTCTTTTAGTGAATGGTGTACCCCAAACCATTTTGCCTGACGATGAATTTCCTCCGGGAGATTATATGCTATTGGCTACTCCCATTGATTTTTGTAATAATGTTGGGCAACCTTGCAGTTTTTTGCTTACGATTTCAAGCTTGGACACCATCAAGCCATTGTTAGAGTGCCCATGGAGCGATGCTTATGCAGGAGAGACGAATTCAGATGGATTGTGTACCCGCTTGTTTGATTTCAGTAACCTTATTGCCAATGACCTTTGCGGTATTGCAGAACAGACCTGGAGCGTTTCTGGCAGTACTATCGGACAAGGCACTGGCGCCCCAGGTTTGCTAACCCTACAGGAAGGAACTTCGTTCCTGACGGTTACGGCTAAAGACTTCGCCGGAAATACATTCTCATGCAACGCAGAATTAACCGTCTCCTGTGAAATTTGCACCTGTGGCGGACTCAGCAATTTGCAGTATTCAAATCCTGTAAGTGGAAACTGGGAGAGTTTTACATGCATTGCAGATACGCTAAAAGCCAATTGTCTGGTTGGAGAAACATGGTCTGTAACTGGAACAGTTGCTTGTTCCGGAGAAGACTGCATTGACACTGATGTGCCTGTTTATTGGGAACTTTATAGACTTTCTCAAAGCCTGGTAGCTTCCGGGATTGCGACGGCGAACCCTAACTTTATAATTGATATTCCCAGCACAACATTTGATCAATTGGGCTATTATTTTTTAGTGGTTCGAATGAAATGTGGCGGTGACTGGTGCAATTGCGGCGCCTATATCCGGTCTTCCTGTGGGGAAATTATTTGCGATAACAAT
>DLXL01000616.1:3389-6471 GCA_003448025.1 Saprospirales bacterium
ATAACAATTTTGTGCAAAATGGAAACTTCGAGTCTGGTACACCGCCGGGATCAGACGAATCTATCTGTTTTGCCGAACATTGGTGCGGGATTTGGCCCAAAAACCAATTTAGCACCGGCGATTATTACAATTTATTGAGCGGGCCTATCTGGGGTCCGAATGTAATGCTTTTTCCTGCCGAACAGGAAAAAGTAGGCGGCTTTTGGTGTCGGATGCAACAGAGTCAATCCGAATGGCGTGAAGGCATTATGAATGAACTGAAGATGCCATTACCTGCCCAATCGGGAAAATACAATATAAAATTTAGATTAGCATGCATATTGGGCTCGTTTGGACAACCCATTCTGGATATATTCGGGGTTAATACTACCGGTCTGGCAACCGCTACTCCGCCGATAACTGGCAGCTTTCCGCTGAATGAGAATCTATTCCAAAATGCCACCCCGGTCCGCCTGGCTTCTTATCCGTTGCCGGCTACCTGCGATGAATTTTTCAAAACGGTTACACTCGAGTTTGATGCGGGAATATTGCAGGATGATATTACCCACTTGTTTTTTACACGTTCAGACGATATTCAAAATCAGATCGGAGGGACCTATTTGGTTATCGATGAAGTTTGTTTGCAGCTGAAAGAAGGGGTAGGGATTGAAGAATACGGGCAGTCACCAGGTTTTACTTTGTATCCGAATCCGACAGACGAAAACGTTGTTATTGCGCTGAACGGCCCCCAATATTCCGATGCAAGTGCCATTCGTTTCCTGGATGTAAGTGGAAAAGTGGTTTATCAACAATCCTTAAACCACCGTACCGAACTTAGCCTTTCTATAAGTTCCCTGCCCAAGGGGTTCTATGTAGTACAGGTGTTGTCAGGCAACAAGGTTCTGGGTATTCGGAAACTGGTGCGAGGGTAATCTTCAGTTTTTATCTTCCTTCAAAGATGCAACCTGAGCTGGTTGGCCATGTTCTTATGTGCTTAAAGACCTACGAGGTCTTTAAAACCGAAACTTTTCTATTAAAAACATATGAATCGTCTTTTACCTACACTGCTAATTTTTTTCTCGCTTAACAACCTTCAGGCTCAATCCTGTCCATGTACAGAAGAACTTGACTTTGTAATGCGCTATTATGAACAGAACCTCCCTGGATTCAAAGACAACGTCACTAAAGAAACCCGGAAATCCTACGATTCCATGAAGGCAGATCTCCGTCAATTGGCCCAAAATGCCGTTGAAACCACAGATTGCTTTAAGTTGCTGACGTATTACGTAGAGTTTTTTAGAGATAACCATTCCCATATTAGCATGGAAAGCGAGGCTGTAAATGATAAAGACCCGGCTGCTGTACAGACATTTAAACAGACCACAGCATTTGCCAAAAGGGAGCGTATCGCATTGAATCCACGTAACTACGAAAATCGGCCGCTCAACGATATTGAAGGGATATATCAAACGAAGGACTCAGTTTACACCATACTGATTGCGGCCAACAAAAAAGGGCTGCGCGATTACGTTGGCGTGATCCTGGAGTCGCGCACCCCGCTTTGGGAACCTGGGCAGGTAAAATTGGAGCTCCGGCACAAAGCAGGCATGCCTGGTGTCTTCGAAGCCTTCATGTATATGCGCAATCACTCGCTTCAGTATTACCATTCCATGGTATTACAGGATGGGCGGCTCGGCGATAATTGGTTCAAAACCAGTTTGCGGGAGCGGCATGACTATAACCTGAATCCATCCACTAATGTGGAATTCAGAGCTCTGGATGCAGAAACCAACTATATGCGCATTCCAACGTTTTCGGGGCATAGTACGGCTATGCTGGATACTTTTTACGCACACCACGATGCGCAGGTGCGCGCTAAACCGTATCTCATCATAGATGTACGCAACAACGGCGGTGGAAATGACGGCAATGCTCAGCAGCTGCTCGAATACATATACACTGGTCCGTTCAAAAGCGATGTGGTAGATGTGTATGTTACCGATGGCAACATAAAGGTGTTTGAAGAATGGTATGGTTTTATGAGCAAAGACACCCTCAATTTCGACCAGGCTTCATTAAAAAGGATGCGCAAGGAAATTGACCGTATGAAAAAGCAACCGGAACAATCCTATATGCGCCGCAGCAACGGTGGTATGGTCAGGCTGGATACTGAACTTAAATGGCCTGCTAAAGTGGCCATCATCATGAATAACAAATGCGCCAGTTCCTGCGAGTCATTGCTTTTCTGGGCTAAAGAGAGCAAAAAGACCATACTGGTGGGTGAGAACTCCGGGGGATACGTGGGATATGGCGAAATAGGTGGTATAGAAACCCCTTGTTTTGCCTTTAACCTCGGTTGCACCATGACTCGTTATCGTCATCAAAGGAAATTCGAGGTAATAGGTATCGCCCCTGATTACAGGCTGAATAATCAATCCGATTGGGTGGAGCAAACCTTACGCTTGTTAAAGAAAACGTAGTTAACCTTGCCTTAACTTGTTTGGCCGGCGGGCAGTATTACTAAAGCCCATACCTTTGTAATAGACTTACTGCGCCCAACTATTTGCAGTAAGTCTGTTTCATTACTTACATAAAACAACTTTTCATGAAGTCTATCGCTTTCGTAGCCTTGTTGCTAATAGGAACTCAGTTTTCCTGCGTGTCTCAAACTAACACTGCAAAGCAAGGCGAACTTACGTGGCTTACTGATTTTGCCAAGGCCCGTGAGTTATCTGATGCTACCAAAAAGCCCATTTTTGGGTTTTTCACTGGCAGCGATTGGTGCGGTTGGTGCAAGAAGCTGCAGGCAGATGTTTTTGCAAAGGAAGCCTTTGTTTCCTGGGCAAATAAAAATGTCATTTTGCTCGAACTGGATTTTCCACGCCGCAAACAATTGCCTGAAGATCTGGCTCAACAAAATCAGGCGCTGCAACAGGCTTTCCAAATTAAAGGCTATCCTACCATCTGGATTTTTTATGCCACCGAAGATAAGGATACCCAAAATCTGAACCTTTCTGCGCTTGGATCTCTGGGTTATCCTCAAGGCGCAGAAGCAGGTAAGGAAGAGGTTAAGTTCCTGAATGATGCCAATCTGGTGTTGGCG
>DLXL01000616.1:6685-6905 GCA_003448025.1 Saprospirales bacterium
TGAATGCCAGCCAGCCCGTTAGTAATAACCTCCGCGCCGCGCCTCCTCAGTGGTAAAAAACAAAACCTCTGATTTAACCACTACCATATTCCATGGCCAAACAGAACAAAACCACCGAAACAAATGTCCGTGTTTCAGATTTCATTGAAGCCTTTGTAGAAAACGATCAAAAGAAAGCCGACAGCTTTCAATTGATTGACCTCATGCGCGAATGGTCTGT
>DLXL01000616.1:7064-8879 GCA_003448025.1 Saprospirales bacterium
TTTTGAACCCAAAATGTGGGGCCCTTCTATTATTGGTTTTGGCAGTTACCACTATAAATATGCCAGCGGCCGTGAAGGTGATGCACCGCTTATCGCATTTTCCCCGAGAAAGGATGCTTTTTCCTTGTATGTGCATTCCCAAACAGAGGCAAGTAAGGACTTATTATCTGAATTAGGAAAATATAAAATAACAAAGGCCTGTATTTACGTCAAGAAGCTGTCCGATATCAATGTTCCCATCCTGGAAAAAATTTGCCGGGAAACATTCGCCTACCTGGAGGAACATCATGAATGCTCTTGTCACCAGAAATGAGTTTTTTACCTGATAGACACAGAGGGTGTTTAAACTGGACGTGCATGCCATGTGTCATGTGGCATTTTGGTATGGGAGTAAAAATAGTGCAGGTAAAATAGTGAAAAATATCCCATCTCATCCTACGATCCAACCGCTGATATGATTCCCGGTAAAGCGGATGGCATTTTCTGTTTATCGTATTTGCTTGCCGGTCTGATAGGCATCCTCAGGCTTACTCCAATTCACTTTTCCCACGCTTCAACGCATACCTGCCCTGCTTGAAGTCATTATTTTTTTCAGCGGCCCATACGATCCCCACCTTTGCACCATCAATACGGAATGCAACGTATGCATAACCAATTACTACTTATCTTGACTCAATCCATCATCAACGATGAAAAACAACACTTTTTTCGCCATTTTTCTCCTGCTCCTCCTAGGTGCCTGTAAAAAAGAAACCCTCGTTATTACTGATATTGATGAATATGTCACGATTACAGAAGGGGTGAATTCAAAATTCAACATAGAGTATAAACCTTCTGCTCAGGTTGACTTTATCATAGGCACAAAGGATGAGGCTAAAATTTCAGAAATCAAGGTTTACAAACAATACGTAAGTGCCGGAGGGGCCACTTCTCCAACCGTCCTGCACGCTACCTTAAAGACCTTTCCCGCTATGGTGAATGTTACCCTTGAACAAGCGCTCAACGGGTTGGAAGTAAATGCGGTTGATTTTAATTTTGGAGATAAGGTGGTGTTTACAATTTCTATCACTGCTGACAATAAAGTATTCGAATCCAACCGCAAATTCGAAGCATTAACCGTATGTCCAAGCGACCTTGGTGGCACCTATAAGGTTACCACCACTTATTCCAGGCATGATTTTCTGCCGAATTTTTCTACATTTTCCGATACCATCACGATTACAGAAGTTGGAGCCGGCAAGTATACGATCACGGATTTTTCGGGCGGACTATACAGCCAGGGGCCATACCGCGGGGCATATGGAACCAACGGCATCATGGCCACCATTGAGGATGTGTGCAACACCATAACCTGGACCAACGTTTCTGACCCATGGGGACAAGTAGTTCCTACCCCAGGCGGAACCAATAACGTTGATGGCAATACAGGGGTCATTACCATCAGCTGGAAGTGCCAGGCCTATAGCGAGCAAGGAGTTTCAGTATATACACCGCTATAATATGTACGTTTTCAGGCTCTTTGGTTTATAGCATTTAAACATGAGTTATCCCGAATTTGGGGTGGCTCATGTTTTGTTCATGGCTTTGCACAGCAGACCTCGGCAGAGGGCTAACCTTTGTAGCAACATGTTTTAGGTGATTTCAGGGCCTCGAAAGAGGTCCGGGATGATAAAAACTGGAACAGACCTTGAGGAGACTGTCTCAAAAGTAATTTTTTACCGCAGAGACGGAGAGGTATAAATAATTGGTTATCAAGCGCTCTGCGTCTCTGCGGTAAAAATAAAAATTTCTTTTTAGACAGTCTCATCAACCCAA
>DLXL01000121.1:0-5737 GCA_003448025.1 Saprospirales bacterium
GTCAGGTTTCCCAACTAAAAGCAGCAACTCTTCAATGATATTGCCGGAATCCTTGGTCCAGATACGAACATTCTCGTCCTTATCACGAACGGTCAGCAATTCGGAGTATTCATTTGCTGGCACTTTGGAAAGTGCAGACTTGTAAAGCGCCAATCCATCGGAAATACTATCTGCCACGAGGACCCGGAGACCTCCGAGATCTTTCACAACTTCACGGATGGCATTCCAGTCTTCATCGTCTGTTTCGATTTTGGCCGCCAGATGGAAGAGTTTAGGTGCAATGTAGACCACCGTAAAACGTTCGTCTTCACTGTACTGGTTAAAGAATCGGGTTATGGCATCGTTCTGTGCCATGGTAGTTGCGGATGCTCCTATCAGGAAGAGCATGAGAAAAAACAATTGTTTCATAGCTTGAAAATTTAAAAAACTGATTGATGTTGGATTGATTTTAGACATGTTCATGAGTTTTTGAGGTTATCCTTCTTTTTTCCGGGGCACCTTTTCAACTACTTCCAGATAAGAAGCCTTTTGAACGGCGTGCTTTTTCCCTTTATCTAGTTTTGAAGATACCAGAGCAAGAGCAGCTTTAATTTCAGCCATTGCTATCGCAGTTTCCGGATCTGGCTCCGCATTTTTTGCTGGGGTATTCCGTTTAACAGGCTTTTTAGCAGGTTTTTTATTGACAATCGGCTTTTGAGGGGCAATAGTTGCCATGGATTCCATGGATTCCTTTTGATCAGGCATTGGCTCCAGCATTTCCTGTTTTGGTAAAGGAGCAGGAAATGCAGCCATTGGCACCGTCGGAGCGTCCTGTTGCATAATCCACCAACCCGCAGCCAGCAGCAATGTAACAGAGGCAGCCACAGCCCATTGATACATCTGTGGGCGAATGCTTACTGATTTTGCTTTTGATTTGAACTCAATTAGCTGCTCCTCCTTCAAGGCCTGAAAAAGAGGTGCAACGTTCTGCAACCGGGCATCAATGGAGCCTGCGTTGAAATACGCTTTAAGGCTGCGCTCCTCTTCCAGAGAAGTCTCCCCCTCCCAGTAGCGATCCAGCAACGTTTGAATTTCTTCGTATTTCATGACTTTCTTCTTTCTTTAAGTTTCACTTGACCAGTTCAACCATTTTTTCTCTAATGGTTTTTCTGGCACGATGGAGGTTTACTTTTACTTGTTCCATGGTAATATTCAGCGCTTCTGCAATCTCTTCGTAGCTCAGTTCTTCAATATCTCTTAAGTGCATCACCATTCTTTGTTTGTCCGGAAGATCCTGCATATAGGATTTCACTTTTTGAACCAGGTCGGAACTTTCTGTTGCAGCAGCCGGATTAAAAGCATCCGAGCTCCTTTCTGTCACCCCTTCTAATGGAGCCGTTCTTCGAAGTGTTTGACTTCTTGTTTTATCCAAAGAGCGATTACGTGTAAGTGTCATGCACCATGCTTCCCAGTTCTGTACATTATTCACTTGTTCGGGTGAAGATTTCCAGACTTTTTCAAGCACCTCCTGCACCACATCTTCTGCTTCATGCACACTTCCCGTAATCCGCAATGCGAATCGGTATAGTTTGTGTCTGATAGGAAGAACCTGTTCGTGAAAAATGGCCCAAGTCATGCAATTTCGCGCCTTGTTTGAAGAGAAGACGGCGCCAGGAGATCAATGTTACAAAAAAATCAAATTTTTTTATATGATAGCACAAAAACTTTTCCATGATCTTCATGTTCGTTACTTTTGTAGGTCTGGTTTAGATATCTGTAACCATTGTTCGAACACTAATTTGCAACAAATGCCAAAAAAACTCTTTTTGCTTGCGGTATTAGTAACCATATTAGGTGCTTCTTGCCAATCTGATCAAAATAAGGCATCAGTAACGGGTGTACAAGCCCTTCAGTTAATCACTGCTGAGGAGTCTGTTGCTACTTTTGAAAACCTACGCTTATACCCTGTAACCGCTGACCCATCTCTCATATCTGAGCATAAGGACCTGAATCGAATGAAGACCCTGGCTGAAGGAATGAATACTCCCGGATTCCGGTTATTGGAACGCAAACAATTCGGCAGGGAGGATGAAGCCTGGCACCATGGCCTTACGGTTCAAAATAAAAGCCAGGATACCATACTGATGCTGGCGGGAGATGTAGTGAAAGGTGGCAATCAAGACAGAGTACTGGCTCATCACGAAGTAATTTTGCCTATGACTGTGCGAAATGTGGAAGTTTTTTGTGTAGAAGCTGGTCGCTCTACTTATTATGATCCCAATGCCAGCAAAGCAGAAAAAGAGATTGCAGCTTTTAAAGGCTATTACAATGTGGCAAGCCCCTCCGTAAGGCGAGCGGTTCAACAAACTCAGGATCAACAAAAAGTTTGGGAGGCAGTAGCTGCCGTAACGAAGGATAATAATGCCACTTCACAAACCCAGGCTTACACTGCGCTGGACACTGAAACTGAAGAGAAAAAACGTCGGGATATTTATTACCAGCATTTGCAGGATGCATTTAAAGGCCGTACGGACGTGGTTGGAATGGTAGCAGTATGTGGCGATCAGGTATTGGGGGTGGATATTTTTGGCACCCCAGAATTATTCCGCAAACAAATGGGCTCCTTATTGCATGGTTATATAGCCGAATCCGCTTCAAAGGGCCAAAACAATGTTTTTGCTACGGAGAAAGCCCGAGAATCTTTTGAGCGCGTGGCGCGATTAGCCGGGCCGGCATCAAAGGCGTCGGAGACCGGCAGTAAATTCAGTTGGGGTGGCCATTGGGTGCATCTTTACGGACAATAGACTTTTTCATCGAGTTTCTTCATCTTCTATTTTATCCAATGACGAATTTTTTTGACAAAATGGATCGCCCGCCCATTCAGGCGATCGCCACTTTTGGTGTGGCGTTTTCCTTAATGGCCCTGGGTTGGCTTTCCACCGTCTCAGGGATTATGGAGGTGGACCGACTTTATGCCTGGTCAATTGGTGCAGCATTTATGCTATTTTTTGCATTGATGAATAGCCTGTTAAGCTTAAAAGCGCCAAGTTTTGTCAAATACTGGGGAATATCTATTTACAGTTATATTGGTTTAGGCTTGGGCACCAGCCTGTTGGCATGGGGCTTTTCCGGGATACCACTTAAAGAAGCTGAAAGCTATCGCTGGATCTACATTGTGGTAACGGTAGGATTCATAGTATTCCTCACATTGGTAAATTTGATGAAAGTCATCGTGAAGTTTGCAGAAAAAGAAGAGTGGAACCAACCCAGAAAACGATAACCTGAACTCCAACGAATCTTATTCCTGGAGGCGGAAAACATCATTACAGGTGATACGGGGCCATTGTTTGTTTAAATTCGCCCTACCTTTACTCCATGATGACCGCAGATGACTTAAATCAAACACCTTTGGAGCCTGAAGACCCACAACTTTCAAGGCCTGCAGAGGCTGACCTTGAAACAGAGGATATCCTTGCATCAGAGGATTACTACGAGCGTCACGAAATCATAGCAGATCCCAAACAATCGGTCATAAGACTGGATAAGTTTTTGATGGATCGCTTAGCCAACAGGTCCCGGAACAAGGTCCAAAATGCCATTCGTGCAGGCTCGGTACAGGTAGATAATAAAGAGGTAAAGCCAAATTACCGTGTCAGGCCAGGCAACACCATCTCCATTGTGTTGCCCAAATCGCTGGAAGAAAATTTTGATATTACCCCTCAGCCTATCCCGCTGAATATCATCTACGAAGATGCTGATGTACTGGTGGTTAACAAGCCTTTTGGGCTGGCAGTACACCCAGGAGTTGGTATTCCCAATGGTACACTGGTAAATGCTGTTGCGTGGCATTTACAAGAGCAATTCAAAAATTTGCCAGTTAAGGAAGGCAATGAGCCTAACCGGGCGGGCATAGTACATCGGATTGACAAAGACACCACTGGTCTTATGGTTGTAGCCAAAAATGAGTATTCCATGACCCATCTGGCCAATCAATTTTTCCACCATACCATTGAACGACGGTACTTCGCACTGGTATGGGGGGATATGGAAGGTGATTCAGGTACTATTCGTGGGAACATCGGGCGAAATCCCAATGACAGACGGCTATTTATGGTATTTCCAGAGGGAGAAGATGGAAAATGGGCGGTAACCCACTGGAAGGTTGTAGAGCGTTTTTACTATTGCACCCTGGTAGAATGCAGACTTGAAACCGGGCGAACGCACCAGATCCGGGTACATCTCAAGTCTATTGGACATACCCTATTTGGAGACATCCGTTATGGAGGCAATAAGATCCTTAAAGGAACACTGTACCCAAAGTACCGGCAATTTGTAGAATCAAATCTGGCTAGATTACCTCGACAGGCGCTGCATGCCAAAGTTCTGGGATTTGAACATCCAACGACCAAACAACACATCAGATTTGAGTCGGATCTACCGGAGGATATGCAATCTGTTATTGATCAGTGGCGGGAATATGTTGCGGACAGATTATAATAGTGGATCTAAATCCACAGCAAACAATGATATGCAAGATTCACATCCTGTCATAAAAAACGAGTTACTGGCGTACCTGTTACGCCCCCGACGAATCGTGTTTATTGTAAACCCAAAGGCAGGCACCAATTTGCAAAAACATATCAGGAATAGCATTGATAACCACCTGAATCACAAAAAATTCGAATACGGTATCTGGTTGACTAAAAAGGCCGGCCATGCAAGCAAGCTGGCTAGCAAGGCCGTCAAAGAAGGCTATGAATATGTAGTAGCAGTTGGAGGGGATGGTTCCATAAATGAGGTTGCCTCTGCTTTAATTGGTACCAATGCAATTCTCGGCGTAATTCCAGCCGGTTCCGGCAATGGATTAGCCATGCACCTGGGATATGGCCGCGACATCGATGAAGCGATTAAAAAACTTAATACAGCTGAAGAAAAATCCATTGATTGTGGCACCCTGAATGGTCGTCACTTTGTAAATATTGCCGGAGTAGGATTTGACGGATTGGTGTCCAACATGATGAAAGGAAGCCATTGGAGAGGATTTTTGCCCTATTTTTTAAAATCTGTGGAAGCAGGTTTAAGCTATACGTCTAAACCTTGTTCGATTCAATTGGATGGGGAAATACTGGAGCGGAATTGTTTTGCCATCAGTATTGCCAATGGCCCGATGTATGGCTATAATTTTCAAATTGCACCTGATGCCTTACTGGATGACGGATTTTTTGAGGTGGTCATTATGAAAGATGCACCCAGATGGCAGTATTTTGCTGCCATCCCTTCTATGTTGACCAATAAGATCTATCAGGCCGATTTTGTGGAGCACTACAGGGCCAAAAAAGTGGTAATCAGGGCCGAAGGCGAACAATATATTCATCTGGATGGAGAGGGGATGGTAATATCCGAGGAACTTCATTTCGAAATCACTCCTTCAGCCCTTCGCATTTTAGTGCCAAAAGTGAAATCCGTAGAATCTTAGACACACAAACTTATGAGCAAACAAAAACGTTTAGGTTCTTTATCTGATCTGGGAGGATTGGTATTCTCAACCAATCCGGAGGTTAACTTAAAGTCAGAGCCTGACCCTGCTGAAAGTCTTGCTCCTGAAAAGCAGTCTCTTCGGATTTGGCTTGAGCGTGGGAAGGGCGGCAAGGAGTCCACCCTGGTAAAGGGATTTATTGGCTCGGATAGTGATTTGGAAGCCCTGGCCAAAATACTCAAAAACAAATGTGCTGCAGGTGGCAACGCCAAAGACGGTTTG
>DLXL01000121.1:5842-8486 GCA_003448025.1 Saprospirales bacterium
CGTTTTATAGGAGAAGGCGACCACCGAGATAAGATTCTAAAATTATTGCTTGATTCAGGATACAAGCAAACCAAAAAAGCCGGAGGATAAACATGAAAAAGTATATCCTTTTCCTTCAGTGTTTGGCAATATTACTGGTCGTTGCCTGTGATACCACCCGTCGTTCCGGCACAACAGTACGTCCGAATTTACCTGGAAAGCCCCTTCCAGGCAAAACTACGCCGATGGATACCATTCGCTGGACTCCTTCCAACTGTGGAAAGCCCCCCATTGGACAATCTTCCGGTCAGCCTGGTGGTAATAAACCGGCAGGCGAAACTTACCATGTTAGTTTCCTGTTACCCTTCCTGAGCAATCAGGTGAGCGGAGAGGGAATACCCGAAAAAAGCAGGCTGGCATTACAATTTTATGCTGGCGCCAAAATAGCCCTGGAACAATTGAGCGCAGAAACCTCGCTCCAATTAATGGTTAATGTATGGGACACACAGGCAAACGACTCAGATTTTGAAAAACTAATGAGAAACAGCCGACTTGAAAAATCATCTGTTTTTATTGGCCCTGTTCGTGCTTCCCATGTTTCTATGTTTGCTGACTGGACAAAACAGCGTAAAAAAATATTGATTTCGCCGGAATCTCCAACTGCAGACCTGACACAGGGCAATCCGGGATTTATACAAATCAATCCCTCTCTGCGTTCACACTGTGAAACCATTGTGAGATATGTTCGCAAACGGCATAAGGCAGATGCGGTTACCTTGATCTGTAAAAAAAAGGAAGCTGATCGCTTGGTTTACTTCCAAAATGCCAATGCAGCCGTGGGGGGTAATACCCGTTTCAATGAAATACTGATTCCGGATGAGAGCAAAGATTTCAGCAGTGTTGATTTGAAAAAATACCTTCGTGCCGGTCGCACTTCCATATTCATTTTACCTTCGTGGGCAAGTCAGGATTTTATTATGGCTTTCATGCGCAGACTCAAGGAGGTCAAAGGCAGTAACCAGGTAGAAGTGTATGGCATGCCACAATGGCGTAATTTTGATGCCATTGAACCGGAGTATTTAAGTCAATTAAATGTACATATCACGGCGGCAAGCTGGCTGGATTATGGTGCTTCTGAAATCAAGGAATTTCAGCAAAAGTTCTATGATGCAACAGGCTCCTTGCCAGATGAGGATGCGTTCAATGGATATGATGTGACCATGTTTGTTGGACGCATGCTGGCCATGCATGGTTTATCTTTTCCGGAACAGTTGAGTTCAGAAAAAGCCAATACCTTGCGTGGACGATTTGTGTTTTCTAAAATATTCGCTTCAGGCGGGCTTGATCAGGGAACAAACCAGCCTGATTACTGGGAAAACACCTTTGTACACCTGCTCAGATTTAACCAATTTCAGTATGAGCCGGTTGAATAAACAACCAATAGCATCCAATTACTTTACCTGGACCTCCTTTCCATTATTGAAAGATAGCAGCAAGTGAATCCATCCCGTGAACAGAAAATCCGGTCCGTCATTCGGCAATCACAGCCAGACCTGACGGTAATACTGGAAAACATATTCGATCCCTTAAACATCAGCGCAGTATTGCGCTCCTGTGATGCTATAGGAATCCGGGAGGTCTTTGTATTATATACCAAAAAGTATCTTGACAAGCGAGGACTGATTCTTGGCAAGAGAACTTCTGCCGGTACTTTTAAATGGATGGATGTATATGTTTTTGAGGATTTGGAGGAGTGTTTTAAGCGTGTAAAAATGCGGTACGGGCGCATTCTGGCAACCAGTTTAGGCGCCCAAAGCAAATCTTTATATGAGTTGGACCTTACTGTCCCAACGGCATTCCTGTTTGGCAACGAAGATGAAGGCGTTAGCGAAGAGGCTTTGGCCTATGCGGATGGTAATTTCATCATCCCCCAGGTTGGATTTGCGGAAAGCCTCAATATTTCAGTGGCTTGCGCTGTTACCTTATTTGAAGCCCGGCGTCAACGCGCCGCTGAAGGCTTTTATGATCAAAAAAGCAAATTCAGCGAAACCGAACAACAACAATTATTTGAGCGGTGGAAAGTGATGCTGAAAGAAAAAAGTTATAGCAGGCAACAAGCTATTGTCATAGACAAAGATTCTGCCGATTTGCTTCCTGTATATGTTGACAGAGATCCGGCTGTGGAAAAGTCCCAAATCAGGCCGAATCCACTTACTAAATTTGACCTTTAAGCATGCAGATTTCGATTGTAATTCCATTGAAAAACGAGGAAGATAGCCTTCCGGAATTGGAAGCCTGGATTCGCCGGGTTTGCGAGCACCAGCGTTTTTCATATGAAATCATTATGGTAGATGATGGAAGTACTGATAAGTCATGGCGCGTAATAGAACAACTGAAGAGCCTCAATTCAAACGTGAGAGGTATAAAGTTCAGGAGGAATTATGGCAAATCTGCCGGTTTACATACTGGTTTTCAGGCTGCCAAAGGTGACGTAGTTATTACCATGGACGCTGACCTTCAGGATAGTCCGGATGAAATACCGGAACTATATCGAATGATTGCTGAAGATGGATTTGATCTGGTAAGCGGGTGGAAGAAAGTTCGGCATGACCCCATTAGCAAAACCATCCCTACGAAGCTTTACAATGCGGTTACACGTTGGATG
>DLXL01000121.1:8596-11041 GCA_003448025.1 Saprospirales bacterium
CGAAGCTTTACAATGCGGGTACACGTTGGATGAGTGGCATTCACCTGCATGACTTTAACTGTGGCTTAAAGGCATACCGATCAGATGTGGTAAAAACCATAGAAGTGTATGGTGAAATGCACAGGTATATACCCGTCATTGCCAAATGGGCCGGCTTCACCAAAATAGGTGAAAAAGTGGTGGAACATCGACCGCGTCAATATGGCGTGACCAAATTTGGTGGGTATGAGCGCTTTATCAATGGTCCCCTGGATCTGATGAGCATCTCTTTTGTTGGAAGGTTCGGTAAACGGCCAATGCATTTTTTTGGCACCCTGGGCATTCTGTCGTTTATGCTGGGCTTTATCATTTTGGCATATCTTACCTATACCAAAACGGTATATCAGGAATATGGTATGGCTGACCGTCCGTTATTCTTTTTTGGCATTGTGGCGCTTGTGGTAGGAACTCAACTGTTTCTTACCGGCTTTTTGGCAGAAATGATAAACCGAAACTCGAGCATCCGTAACAGCTATCTGGTTGAAAAAGAAATCTAAATCCCTTATGAACCACTTTACCCTACCCTCTTTTTCAGCCAATGGTTTTTTACAAGGTGTTGTGGAAATTCCCGCCGGAACGAACACCAAGTACGAATATAACAAGCAATTGCACCAATTTCAGCCTGATATCAGGAATGGAAAGGTTCGCAAGGTAGATTTTATGTCATACCCGGTGAACTACGGCTTTATTCCTTCTACCAAAATGACCAAGGATCATGGAGGAGATGGCGACCCGCTCGATGTACTGATCCTGGCAGAGCATATACCAACTGGAACCGTTGTGGAAGTACAGCCAATAGGGTTGTTGCTGCTAAAAGACCTCGGAGAAGAGGATCATAAAGTGTTGGCGATCCCCGCAAACCCTGAGAAACGTATTATTCGTGCCACCAACTGGCTTGAGTTTCAGCGGGATTACAGCGCTATCCGACATATTTTAGAGCAATTTTTCCTGTATTATGATGGCCTTGGAACCATGACCCTCATGGGATGGGCCGACGAAAAAATGGCCATACAGGAAGTTAAAAAGTGGCAATTGGTAGAATGATTACAACTATTTAAAAGAAGGTGTGTTTTTTTGACCTACCTTCTTCGCTATGACGACAACAGAAATAACAGCGATTTCATCACCGGAGTTAACACACAATATCCTTTTGGAAAACTCCCTGCGATATAGTTTCTTTCGGAGCATAGACGCTGCCGGAAAAGATTGGGATCAGGCAGCACCCGAACACGACCTGTTTTTACAGCGCAGATACCTTCGTATTGTTGAAGCCAACCCACCCTTGGGAATGCGGTTTGGTTATCTGGTATTTTACCAGCAGGACAGGCCAGTAGGTATTGCACTCTGCCAGATCAAGTATTTTAAAGGCGATGACAATATAGCGGATCTGGACGTATCCCGTAAGGATCCCTGTTTTTTTGGAGGGCTTGCTCAATGGTTCAAAAAGTGGGTAGCCGGCAAGGCTGCTGCAGATATTTTAATTTGTGGCAATATGCTGCTAACCGGGGAACATGGCTATTATTTCAACCCGGAAATCAATCAAAAAAAGGCTGTACAAACGCTTGAAACGGCAATGAATGAAGTGGTGGAGATTATGGGAAGAGAAGGTGTAAAAATGCCTGTTATACTGGTAAAAGATCTTGCTCCTGACCATGAGGAGCATGGACGGCACTTAATCAACAAAGGATTTACTGAATTTGAGATTCAGCCTAACATGATTCTGGATTTACCCTATAAAAGCCAGGATGAATATTTAAATGCTATGTCCACAAAATACCGCACGAGGGCAAAGCGGGCTTTTAAAAAACTGGATGGAATTGAAAAGCGTAACCTAAGTTATTCAGAGATTGTAGCAGAACTGCCGTTGATCTATCGTCTTTATAAAGACATAGCCAATAATGCCGGGTTTAATATGGTTGACCTGAACGAGCATTACCTTGCAGCCTTAAAAGAAGATCTTGGGGAGCATTTTCAGATGTTTGCCTATTACCTGGATGGCAAATTAATTGCCTTTTATACCACCATCCAAAATCATGATGAACTGGAGGCTCATTTCCTGGGCTATGAAAAAGCGTTGAATCATGATTATCAGCTTTACCTGAATATCCTCTACGATATTGTTTCACTGGGCATTGCTTCCAATAGCAAACAAATCGTTTTTGCACGCACCGCTTTGGAGATTAAGAGTTCAGTAGGAGCTGTTGCGCACGATTTGCTTTGCTATCTCCGACATCAAAATACGGTAGCCAACAAATTTGTACCCACCATTCTTGATTATCTAAAGCCTGTAGAAGAATGGTTGCCCCGGCATCCGTTCAAAGCGGACCATGGCGATTGACCAATCTGCCTATGGAGCGATAAAACAGAACATGAGTCATCCCGGATTTTTCAGGGTTGCTCCTGTTT
>DLXL01000187.1:0-915 GCA_003448025.1 Saprospirales bacterium
CGGCACTAATTTCGTGTTCCAGGCATTGCTATTTCACAAAATGATACAGCAATTCCATGGTCCATTCCCGCTCAGGATCCTCCGGCAAAGGCTTGGGAATGGTATCCAGCACCGCCTTTTCTGCGTCTGTAACAGGGGCTTTCCAAAGTTCCTGCCATACTTCCAGATGCTTTTTCCAAACCCCTTCATGCATAGTCCGGTTCGATTTGAAGGCATTGGGGCCGCCTTTGGTAGCACGCAATACGGTACTGATATAGCGACTTTGCAAAACGGTCTCTTTCGGAATATTGGATGACATAGCCCGTTCGATGCGCCAACGATACAGACGCATGAGAAAGACCTTTTCCCGAAAATCCAACTGATGAACCACATCATTGGCCATTAGTTCCTTGTGCGGATCCACCTGATAAAAGGAGCGATCCTCCCACTTGCGGTTTTCTTCCCGTGCCCAGGACTCTCTTTTGTGCCTGCGCAACTTGTTGGTTAGCCGTTCATGCAAGGCAGGCAGGTATTTCACGTCCTCAATCGCATATTCCAATGCTTTGGGATCGATTGGACGAGCCTCCCAGTCGGCCACAGTATGACTTTTGGCCAGATTAACCCGAAGTTCCTTTTCTACGATCTTGCCAAAGCCGGCGGGATAATTGTACCCCACAAAACCTGCGGCTATCTGGGTATCAAATGTGTTGTTTGGGACGGTACCAAACAACGTGAATAATAGCCTGTAATCGTTATCGCCGGCATGCGTGATCTTGAGCATAGCGGGATCTTCAACGATGGCTAAAAATTTGCGTAAGTCCTTGATCTTAAGTGTGTCTATCAGAAATATCGCATCTTCAGAGACCACTTGTACCAGCCCAAGCACCGGTACGAAATATTTTTCACCGACAAACTCTGTATCGAACCCGATCCAAT
>DLXL01000187.1:1045-4742 GCA_003448025.1 Saprospirales bacterium
CTCTGTATCGAACCCGATCCAATGTTCTTTGGCGATTTGATCCATTACGCGATCAAACTCTGTTTGGTTGTCCAGGAAATGTACCTTTTGATTCATAGGGGGGCAAAGTTATCAAGATTTGAAATTGTGGGGTACAGAATATGCGATCAGGCATGTTCACAACCTATCTTTGCAATAACTTGACTTAACGATAACAACGTATATGTAATGTAACACGTTTCTGCATCGTTATCAAGCGGGTTATTTCATCATCATAACCCTCCAACTGATTCAAGTTTTACCATGAAAAAAGTTCTCTTTGGCATCGCCATCTTTCTGTTACTGGTACTCGGCTCCCTGATTGCCATACCTTTCCTGTTCAAAGACGAAATCATTGCCCAGGTAAAAACCGCCGCAAACGAAAGCTTAACGGCCAAACTGGAGTTCAGTGATGTTGATATCTCCATTTTCCGCCATTTCCCAAAACTATCCATAGGGCTGGAGGGATTGGAGATCACGAACGGACCAGGACCTTTTGAAGGTGTCAAACTCGTCAAATGCGAACGTCTCGATGTGGCGGTTGATCTATGGTCGGCCATTTTTGGGGATAAAGTGACTATTAATGGCCTGTTCTTTAAAAAGCCGGACATTAAAGTATATGCCCTGAGCAATGGTCAGGCAAACTACGACATAACCAAACCCGATGATACCGCTGCAAATACGGCCGACACTGGTGAATCGGCTCCGGTTCAACTGGAAAGCTATGGGATTGAAGACGGCAACATTTTCTACGACGATCGCGGTCTCGATATGCGGGCTGAAATAGAAGGCCTCAACCACACCGGCTCAGGGGAATTTACCGCTACCTTGTACGATCTGGTGATGAAAACAGCCATTGAAAAACTCTCCGTCAATTACGGTGGCGTTCAATATCTGCGCAATGCCAAGGCGGACTGGATAGCCACACTCGGCGCCGATATGGCCAATATGAAGTTTACCTTTAAGGAAAACGATCTACGGGTAAACGACCTTAAACTTATGCTGGATGGCTGGGTACACATGCCTGAAAACACAGAGGATATCCGCATGGATCTCAAATTTGGCACACCGGCCAACACCTTCAAAAGTTTGCTTAGTATTATCCCAGGCGCTTATACGCAGGATTTTAAGGATGTTCAGGCCAACGGATCCATTCAGTTTGCCGGATTTGCGAAAGGAACCTACAATGAAAAAACCTACCCGGCATTTCGTCTGGATTTCAAGGTGGGTAATGCCGATTTCAAATATCCAAGCCTTCCACTGGGCGTGAGTAATATCAATGTAGATGCCTCCATTGCTTTACCCTCTTCCCGATTGAATGATTTAACCGTAGACATTCCCAAGTTCAGCCTGAAAATTGGCTCCAATCCGCTGGAAGGGTATTTCAAATTGAAAACACCAGAGAGCGATCCTACCGTTGATATGAAACTCAATGGCACGCTGAACCTGGGCGAACTCTCCAAAGCATTTCCGGTGGAAGGCGTTCAGGAGTTGGCTGGCATTATCGAATCCAACATGACCATAAAGGCTTCCATGAGCCAGGTGGATCAGGGCAGATATGATGAGGTAAACATGGCAGGCACCTTTGGTATGCGCGGCATCACCTATAAATCGGCCGACATGCCTGTGGTTAAGATTAATGCGTTGCAAACCAACATCACGCCACAACGGGTAGACATTTCAAACTTTGACGCCAAACTTGGCAAAAGCGATTTGCGGGCCAATGGCAGTATCGATAACCTGCTCGCCTATTTCAGCACCACCAAAACCATGCGCGGGAACCTGAACTTTTCTTCCGCCTATTTTGATGCGAACGAGTGGATGGAGCCTGCTCCGGCAGATGGCAGCGTAGTACCTAATGATGTAGCAGATCCAGCTTCTGAGGAGGCTGTTTTTGACCGCTGGGATTTTACCGTGGATGGCAAAATTGGTAAATTGATCTACGATACCTATGACATTTCCAACCTCAGCGCTGCAGGGCATTTCACCCCCAACAAAATGGACATTTCCAACTTCGGGTTGAAACTGGGAGGTAGCAGCGATTTGAGCGGCAGCGGCCAAATATTGAATGCCTGGAACTATCTGTTTGACAATCAAACGGTTACAGGAACCATCAACCTTAATTCTTCCTTTTTTGACCTGAATCAGTTCATGACTGAGCCTGCAACAGCAGCAGCTCCGGCGAAAGGTGCTACCCCTGCTGCACCTCCGGCAGAGGAAATCATACCGGTGCCGGAAAACATGGATATGACCATAAATGCCAATTTTGGCAAGGTAAAATATACCACATACGATCTGAACAACCTGAACGGACAAGTGATCGTGAAAAACAAGATTGCCAGACTGCAGGATTGTACAGCGGATGTGATCGGCGGACAAATTGCCCTAACCGGCGATTACAACACCCAGAATCTGGCAAAACCCAGCTTCAACATGGATATAGCCATGCAGAACATGGGCTTCCGCGATGCCTTCCAAACCTTTGCTACCGTAAAAACCCTGGCGCCGGTGGCACAATTGATCGACGGTAAATTCAATACGACGTTGTCTATGTCGGGCATTTTGGGGAAGGATATGATGCCTGATTTCAACACCCTTTCAGCGGCGGGTTTTTTAGAGACCCTTTCTGCCATTTTCAATAATTTCAAACCCATGAATGCTATTGGCGAAAAGCTGAATGTGGCTGCCTTAAAGCAAATGGAACTGAAAAACACGAAAAACTGGTTTGAAATCAAGGATGGAAAAGTAACGGTTAAACCGTTCAATACTCAGGTAAAGGATGTTGCCATGCAGATCGGCGGATCACACGGCATTAACAGCGATATGGATTACCAGGTATTGACCAAGGTGCCCAGAAAATCTTTGGGTTCTGCGGCAAATTCAGGGTTAGACCTGTTGACCAAAGAGGCTTCTAAAGTTGGTGTAAGTTTGGCTCAGGGAGAATTTATCAATGTCCGTTTTGACCTTACCGGAACCATGTTCAACCCAAAGGTTGCCATGAAGGTTTTAGGCTCTGATGGACAAAGCACCCTGCAGGAAACCGCCACAGGCGCTGCAACCGCGTTAGTGGATAAAGCCAAAGATTCTCTCACCAATGTAGCCAACCGGGAGATCGATAAAGCACGTAAACAGGCGGAAGATGCGGCTCAAAAAGCTGCTGACAGTTTGAAACGGGTGGCAGAGAAAAAAGCACAGGAAATAGCCGATAAGGCTACCCAGGAAGCCAAAAACAAGGTGGGTGAAAAAGCTGGCGAAGTATTGGGAACGGAAGGCCAGAAAAAGGTAGATGAAGTAAAAGACAAGTTGGGCAAATGGGATCCGTTCAAGAAAAAGAAAAACTAGATCGTTCATCATGCATATTCCCGTATGGAAGAAGTGGCTTTCTCACCTCACTCCTATCACATTGGAAGAGGCAACCACGCATCAAAATCCGGAACTTAGTGTGGTCTTGTCCAAGGGACGGGTACAATTACTGAGCGGAGAGGCTATTTATTCCTGGGATGATCTGTACAAAAATTTTCTGATCGCTTTTGACCGGCTTAAAATTGACGAACGGAAAATCGAAGATGTATTGCTGTTGGGCCTGGGCCTGGGTTCAATCCCCTACATGCTCGAAAAAATCTTTCAAAGAAAGTATCATTATACAGCAGTAGAATGGGACGAAATGGTGGCACATTAC
>DLXL01000187.1:4893-5446 GCA_003448025.1 Saprospirales bacterium
ATATACCTTATCGAGACTGGAAAGCCCGGTGGAGATCATTACCGGCGATGCGGAGGTGTTTGTGGAGGTAACTGAAGAGCAGTTCGATTTGTTGATCGTAGACATCTTTGAAGACGAGATCACACCACCTCAGTTTTGTACCGTTGAATACCTGCAAACGTGCGAAAAACTGCTCAAGCCGGGAGGCCTGCTACTGTTCAACCGACTTCACGGGGAAGATCAAAGCATAAGGATGGTCACGGAGCGCTATTTTGAAAGGACTTTTAAAACTGTATTTCCGGAAGCCTGGGCCATTGATACAAAAGGGAACTGGATCCTTTGTGGTGAAAAAAAGTTTACACAGACTTAACCCTTAGCTTAAAAGGAGTCCGAAGAGCTTGCAACTACCTTTGCGAAAAATGTAACCACATGAAGGAAAGCACCAATTCTAAAAAAATTCTTATTGTGGACGATGAACCCGATATTCTGGAATTCCTCCAATACAATTTAAAGAAGGAAGGATATCAGGTAGCAACCGCTCCGGATGGTTTGCAGGCCTTACAAGTTGCAGAAC
>DLXL01000187.1:5631-5871 GCA_003448025.1 Saprospirales bacterium
GGACATCATGATGCCGGAGATGGATGGTGTGGAAACGTGTCGTCAACTTCGTTCCCGCAAGGAGTTCCTCGACACGCCTATTGCCTTCCTTACGGCACGGGATGAAGACTTTTCGCAAATTGCAGCGCTGGATGTTGGCGGGGATGATTACATCACAAAACCCATTAAACCAAGGGTCTTGATGAGCCGGATCAATGCCTTGTTACGCCGATCCCAGCGGGCTGCCGAAGAGGAAACCAG
>DLXL01000187.1:6038-6388 GCA_003448025.1 Saprospirales bacterium
CGAAGAGGAAACCAGAACGATCAGTTTGCACGATTTGGTCATTGACCACGATAAGGTACTGGTGTTTAAAAAAGACCAAACCATAGAGCTACCCAGAAAAGAATTCGAGATTCTTTGGCTGCTGGCCTCCAAACCTGGCCGGGTGTTTACCCGGGAGGAAATTTTTGATAAAATTTGGGGCGCTGATGTGATTGTGGGCAACAGAACCATTGACGTACATATCCGTAAATTGCGCGAACACATTGGTGAAGAGTATATCAAGACCATGAAAGGGATCGGGTACAAATTTGACTTTTGATGTTTAAAAACCAGACGCCGCAACAGCTTTCCTTTTTTATTGCCGGTATTTC
>DLXL01000187.1:6542-6846 GCA_003448025.1 Saprospirales bacterium
GCTGCCGCCATGGCAGCCCTGCTCCTGCTTCTCAAAGCATTCACCTTGCTGAATGTAACATGGCCGGAGGTACTGGGATTGTTTGTACTTGCCTTCGCGGTAGCTTTTGTGGCCAATTATTACCTGGTACGTTATTTCATTTTCCGACGCATCAAACTTATTTACAAGATTATCCACCGTCAGAAACTTCCTTCAGAGTTCAGAGCCGGAAATCTCGACATGACCAAAAACGTGCTCGATGATGTGGAACGGGAAGTGGGCGAATGGGCCGACAAACAGGAACATGAACTGGAAGAACTGGAAC
>DLXL01000187.1:6948-7563 GCA_003448025.1 Saprospirales bacterium
CATGAACTGGAAGAACTGGAACGCCTGGCTACTTATCGCCGTCGCTTCATTGGCGATGTATCCCACGAACTAAAAACCCCTATTTTCAATGTACAGGGCTTCATTCATACCTTGCTGGATGGCGCTTTGTACGATTCCAACGTAAACCTGCAATACCTCCAACGGGCTGCCAAGAACATAGAACGCCTGCAGATGATCGTGGAAGACCTCGAAACGATCAACAAACTGGAAGCCGGTCAAATGATCCTGGATTTGCAGGAATTTGACCTGCACGAACTCACCGACGAGGTATACGCCGACCTGGAAATGCGGGCGAGTGAACGCAACATCCGCCTGACCTACAAAGAAGGCGCCAACCAGAGATTCCGGATCCGCGCCGACAAGGAAAGTATCCGCCAGGTGCTGATGAACCTCGTACACAACTCCATCAAATACGGCAAGGAAGGCGGTTTGACCAAAATCAGTTTCTACGACATGGAAACCTATGTTTTGGTAGAAATCAGCGACAACGGTATTGGCATCACGCCTGAGCACCTCAGTCACGTATTTGATCGGTTCTACCGCGTAGACAAACACCGTTCCCGCGAAGCAGGCGGCACCGGCCTGGGCCTCTCC
>DLXL01000347.1 GCA_003448025.1 Saprospirales bacterium
AAAATTACCTTTGGCTTTTTGCAGGTTATAATCTGTTTGAACCAGGGTATCCAGTATCCAGGGATTGGCGCGCAGGATCAGGTTTTCGGTAAGAGGGTAGGTGTCCAGCGAATCGTATTGAGCCACCAGTTTGTCCAGATAGGCAAAAAAACGCCTGATTTCTACTTTTTTATCTACTATTACCAGGGCAAGGGGCGGTTCTTTGGGTGTGGGTTGCGGATCCGGACTTGGAGTAAACACAGGCTCCGATGGCGGTATAGCCCGGGAGTTTTCCCTGCAGGCAGACAGCCCGATGAGCATGACTATACCAAGCCAAATAAAAGGTTCACCGCTAAGTGTGCGAAGTGCGCGAATTATTTTTATTAGCGCACTTTGCGTACTTCGCGGTGAATCCTGCAAATCAGGAGGACAGTCTTTTGCTAAATTCGGTTTTGAGGAAACTACCAGCTTCATAAATCGTCAGTTCAGGAGGATATGCTCAAAGATACTTGCCAGCAGTCAGATGATGGACTATTGTCTAATGAAAAATTGTCAGGTAGTCTGGCACGGTATTGTGAGGCACTTTTCACAATTTGACAAATGTTTTTGATTTTTTCCCAATTATAATAACATAAAGTCCAGGTTCCAGATGCTGAAGGCTAATTACTATCTGTCCGTTTCCAAGTGTCTTTTGATCTTTGTGCAACCTCCCAAGAATGTCATAAATCTGAATATCAAAGATCCCGTCTTCCTGAAAAGGAAAAGAAATGGTCAGGTCATTAGTTACTGGGTTTGGAGAAATAACATAAGACAAATCATCCTTTTGTTTGGTATTGATGCAATAACTTCCAGTAGTATTACTTAATAAACCTGAACGAAATTGATAGATATTGGTCCAGATTTTCTCTTTTTGCCCCGCTGTAAACATCACCATACAAGGATCGTCGACATAGTCCATAAAATTCATGAACATATCGCTTTCGGTACATGAAGTTTGTGGGTGGGTTGGGCACCCGGTATGTTGATGCATTTGCTTTGGGGTATCCTCCACGCCATCGTCTTCTTCACATAATGGATCATTAGACCACACATGATATAAACCAAAATAGTGTCCTACTTCATGCACGAGGGTTCTTCCAAGTCCATACCTAGGGTGCCCGTTCATGCCAAAAAATGTGGGATGGATCACTACTCCTGTTTTTTTCGGAGTGGTTTGTCCAGGGTAAGTTCCGAAGCCGGAAAGGAATGGGCCTGTATTTGCAACCCAGATGTTAAGGTATTGGTCTGGGTTCCAAGCGTCACTACCTCCCATTGAACTGAAGAATAAGTTGTCCTTAACCCCAATATGCTCAATATTTGTATGAGTCCTTACGATACCATTGGTTGGCTGACCTGATGGAGTCTCGGATGCCAGACAAAAAGTAATTCCAGTGCCTGAAATTAAACTTTGAAATTCGTCTGGTACCTGATCAACATCCTGATTTTGAGCGTTGAAATCGCGATTTAAAGTGGCTAATTGATTGATTATAAGCTCGTCGCTGATGTTCTCCTCATTAGTGTTCCATACGATATGAAAGACTACCGGGATTATGATTTGGGACCTTTGTAAAGCGGAAAAATAATTTAGGTCAAGCTGAAATTGATGTTTTGAAATGGCCATTGATTGCATAAAAAAATCCTGACCGCAAGGGGCCCTCTGCTCCGTCTGTCCGGAGAGCTGATTACCTATTGAAAGGTTGAGCAATATGGTTAAGTAAACAACAATTTGATTTTGCATGAGCAAGGCATACTAATACATTATGGTCACGTCGCCAAATAGTTTTTTATGCTCTAATTGCCCATTGCGCGTGATAACGTATTCCATCGCCCAAGTGTAAACACCGGAAGAAAGGGGTTTGCCCAGCGTTGCCCCATCCCATTGTATGCTTTCGATATCGTTGCCAGCCGACGCATAAACGAGATTGCCCCATCGGTCAAATACCTCGAAACGCTTGACCATAAGTGGAAAATCGCAGGCGGCAAACAACTGAAGTTCGTCATTATAGCCATCTCCATTGGGAGAAAAAATATTGGGAATATATATCGGACAATCACAAACCTCTGTTTCCACATGGCTTTCGTAGGTGAATATGCCACAATCATTGGTAATGGTAAGGCCATAAACGCCAGCTTCCTGGATGTCAATATCGGTTGTGGTGGCTCCTGTTGACCACGTATAATTACCGTAGATGGGCGCATAAAGAGTCACTTTTTCATCCTGACAAATTAGTACATCAGACGGCAGTATGTCGTCTCCATCTAAAAAGAGGACCACAGTGGTGTCGCTTAAAACACAATTGCCCATATCTGCCGATACACTGTAGATGCCTTCTTTTTCAATGATAAATGTAGAATCGGTGGAGCCGTCATTCCAGGTAAAACGGGCATCCAGAAATGAAGCATGAAATGTTTTGCGGTATCCTTTACATAAAAAGACCGTATCCGGCAGCGGATCGAATTCCCATACGCCTACATCTTCCCAAAAGAGATAACTGCCACAGGAGCTGTCATTACTGGAAAGCGTTTCACTGTTGCTCCTGAAATTACCTAGAATGACAAATTTTTCATCGCCCCTTGCGGTGTAGCAACCACTTATGGGCATCCAGTTCATGGTATCTGTCAACAATGAACCTCTGTGTTCCAGCGCGGGTTCTAGATCAAGAATTCTTTCTTGAGGGTAATTTAACAATACTTTCTCAGAGCTAAATGCCAGTCCTGCCGCATCCATATAGCAATCTAGAACAGTGGTTAAATATATTTTCGTCCTAACATTTACATAAAACTGGAGAAAATATTGGGTACCCATGTTTAGTGTTTTTTTTAAAGGAGCAGTAATATATTCTCTTTCGGCGGTTATACCTTTGACGTAACCTAAACCGGCATAGCCGCCTCCACTACGAGCCTGCTGGTAGTTTCCGCCATGACCACTAAAAGGTACTTGAAAGCCACCACTCCCGCAAGTATTGAAAAGATCAGGAGATCCACCTGCCGACTCCCAGGGAGGAGCCAAGGCTATGCTATACCCCCCAAAAGGGTCAGGACATCGGATGATGCTGTCAAAACCTGGATTGAATATCAAATTTTGAGCATGCCCTGTATAGATACTACAGGAGGACAGAAAGAGGAAATATAGCAATTTCATATTCAAACAATAAAAGGCCCAATTAACAAGCGGATGCAAGGCTCATTAATTGGGCCAATTAAATTATTTATTGCGTGATCACTAACTTGTCTGAAAACAAACGGATACCATTCTGCCATACCGATGCCACATAGATACCTGATGCAATACCTTCCAAGTCAATTGCTTCTCCTGATTGAAACAACGCCTCATTAACTACAAGCCCGGAAATGTCAACCAATTTCAGCGTATACTCTCCGGCAGCCAGGTTAAGGACTTGTAAGGAGCCATAGCTTGGATTGGGCGCTAATTTCGATTCCTGCAATGATGGTTGTTCAAACCTACAACCAAATCCTGAAGGACATACCAAAAATATTTTGTCAAGGTTAACCCACGATTGATTTAGGCATGCACTGTTTTCTACCGCAAACTGTACGGTATATTGAGAAAGTGTTTGCGGGAATCCAAATGGTTGAAAATATAGATTCCCAACTTGTGCACTTAAGTTGTACGAACCAATACCTCCTACCGGGTTGACAAAATTCCAACCCAAGCTATGGTATCTGTAAGGATCCGAATCTTCAAAAACGGCAAGCCAGTATAGGTCGTAATTCTTGCTGGCAGTTGCATCCATGGTTACCACCTCTTCATAATCAAAGCCATTGGGAAGGAGGTCGCCACTGCCACCATCAACAAAATTATAGGCAATGTCTGAGGCTACGGTT
>DLXL01000638.1:0-199 GCA_003448025.1 Saprospirales bacterium
AATAATCAATGCCCCCGGAGTAATAATCCTTGATGAACTTCCGGTGATCATAGGGCGTAAATCCTGCCGTTTCAATAGCTTCATCTTCATATCCCAGTCCGATATCATCGTGGCACCGGGTGTAGGTAATCCAGGTGGCGCCATAAGGTTTTTGCATCAGATCATGCTGAGAGGCCAGCATGAGCCGCACATCCCCGGT
>DLXL01000638.1:348-5301 GCA_003448025.1 Saprospirales bacterium
GACGCACATCCCCGGTAGCCAGGGTGTCCCACTGAACAGCCATTTGTGTGGCATTGTAAGCAAAATCACATTCCCGGGCCCTGAATGAGCCTGTTCCAAAATATTTCATGATCTCCTTGGGCGCAACAATCGCCTCACCCAACAGGGCCATGCCCGGGGTAGCAGCTTCTACACACAGTTTGATCAAACGTAACAGCGTATGCGCTTGAGGAAGATTCTGACAAGTCGTTCCCAGTTGTTTCCAAATGAAAGCCGGCGCATCAATGCGGAGTACATCTACCCCCAGATTGGCGTAAAAAAAGATATTGTCCAGCATGTCGCAAAACACTGCCGGATTGGTGAAGTTCAGATCCCACTGGTACTGGTGGAAAACAGTCATGACCCATTTCTGGCACTCTTCCACGTATGTAAAGCTACCAGGGGCACTTTCCGGAAAAATCTCCGGCATGGTTTGATCAAACAGATCAGGCAGTTTGCGATCGTCGTAGAAATAGTAATAATCCTGGTATTTAGGGTCGCCCTGTTTGGCTTTTTTAGCCCATTCGTGATGATAAGAGGTGTGGTTCAAAACAATATCCAGCATGAGGTACATACCGGATTGCTGCATGGCTGCAATGACCTTTTTCAAATCCTCCATATGCCCAAATCGCTCATCCACCTGCCGGAAATCTGATACCGCATAGCCGCCGTCGCTCTCATTGGGCGGACTCTGGAAAATGGGCATCAGATGCAGGAAGTTGACACCCAGATCCTGGAAATAATCCATCTTGCCTGCAAGCGCTTTCAGGTTTCCACAAAAGCGATCCACATACAGGCTCATCCCGGCTATGTCGTTGCTCAGGTACCAATGGTGTTGCAGATCTTTATGCGTATCCTTTTCCTTCAGTACACTCGGGCGTTGTATCGCTGCCTGAATAACAACCCGGATCAATTCTTCAAATCCCTGCTGATGGTTAGGGTGATCCTGGTATAATTCCTGATACAGCCGGTTAATAGCCGCTGCATTGGCCAGCAACCTTGCTGAAAAGCCTGGATCAGCCCCGGCCGCTAAAAGTGCTTTCTGTATTTGGGGATGAATTTTTCTATCGTACATCGAGTTTGCGAGTGTTTGAGTTTGTGAGGGTTTTGGGGGAAATGGTGTAGCCCTGGCAATTGAGTGCAAATATGATGAACTGCCTGTATTTTCAATTTGGGCATATTGGCCCCGCCCTTCAGGGCGGGGATTTAGGATCACAATGATTTGGAGGGCTTTAGCCCTTTCATGATATGGGGCTAAAGCCCCTCTAATTATTCTTCTTCTTGATTCCCCGCCCTGAAGGGCGGGGCAAATATGCCCAAATTAAAAAATGAGTTCCAGCATTTCATCAATGCCCGCCGCCTACAACCCTTACTTCTTCGTCACTTTGTTTTACTTTGATCCGTAGTACCGCTGCCGCCGCAACCAACAGCATCCCGCCGGCCATCATGATGGCAGTGCCGGGGTTGCTCCCCAGCAGGTTTTTATAGATAGCCCCAAAACTCAACGTTTGAATGATCATCGGGATCACAATCATCATGTTGATAATACCCATGTACACCCCAAAACGCTCTTTGGGAATACTGCCCACCACCAGCATGTAAGGCACACCCATCATACTCGCCCAGGCAATACCAAAGCCGGTCATGGGTGCAAACAACAGGTATTTATTTTCGATGTTGGCAAATGCCAGCAGGCCCAGTCCAGCCATGATCAAACACATGAAATGCACTTTCTTGGGTCCGTATTTTTTGGCCAGCCAAACCAATCCAAAAGCCGATAAGAAGGTAATAATATTGTAGTAACCATTGATCAAACCAGTCCAGCCTACGGCCTCTTCATACCGCGCAGGATTATCCACCCTGCTGCTTCCCCAAACGGATTGCGCAATGCTGTGTGAACAATACTGCCAGTATATAAACAGCGCATACCATTGAAACAGATACACCAAAGCCAGTTGCCACATGGCTTTGGGCATATTTTTAATAGCATCTGCTATCTCGATGACTGGCTGCAGAACCCCGTGTTTATTATCGCGTATGTACGCAAGCTCCTGCTCGGTAGGGGGTATTTCCGGCGTGGTATAAAGCGACCACAATACCGAGGTAATGGAGCACACCGCACCTACAAAAAACGAGCCGTACGCCCAGTAGGGAATACCCGATGCAGATTGCCCGAGGATGTTGCCCTGGAAAAAGAACAGCGACAAATTGGCCAGCGTAATACCCAGGCCGGTAAAAAAGCTCTGCGTGAGAAAACCCATTCCGTATTGTGACGCAGGCAACTTGTCGGCCACAAATGCCCGGTAAGGTTCCATGGCCGTGTTGTTGGCCGCATCCAGAATCCATAGCAGACCAACAGCCATCCACAAAGTGCTGCTGAAAGGAAAGGCAAACAAACACAAACTGCAAAAAATAGCGCCGATCAGAAAGTAAGGTTTCCGCCGACCCCAGCGCGGATGCCAGGTTTTATCGCTTAAGGCGCCTATGATGGGCTGAATCAACAAACCGGTCATGGGGCCCGCCAGATTGAGCATGGGTAATTGATCCGGATCTGCGTTCAGAAAGGAGTAAATGGGATTGATGGCGGTTTGTTGCAAACCAAAACTGTACTGGATTCCAAAAAATCCGAAGTTCATGTTCACGATTTGCCAAAAACTGAGACTGGGTTTGTATGCCGACATGGTATAAAAGAGCTGATTGCAGAATTGTGGGCGGCAAAGTAGGACGATTCAGTAATTTTTGTTAAAAATGTTTGAAAGAATAAAAATTATCGTCGGTCTGTTTCCGCTTATGACAGAAAGGAATACCTTTGTAACGAAAATTCGCTAAATTGAGTTTTCCCCTTATTTTTGCACAAATTCTAACCAATATCCTATCATGTCAGCAATAGCAGAAGCCACAGATATCCTCAAAGGCGGTGAATTTTTGATCCGCGACAGCCGTCCGGAAGACATCTTTATTCCGGAGGAACTCAATGAAGAGCAACTCATGGTCAAACAAATGGCCGTTGATTTTCTTCAAAACGAGATTGTGCCCAACCGCGCCAAAATTGAAAAACAGGAGCCTGGTTTGGCGCCCGCGCTGCTGAAAAAAATGGGCGATCTTGGCTTGCTGGGCGCACATATGCCGGCCATTTACGGCGGTACCGAGCTGGATACCAATACCAATACGGTGATTTCCGATGTATTTGGCCCAATGGGTTCTTTCAGCGTTCCGTTTGCCGCGCACACCGGCATTGGCATGTTGCCTATTCTGTACTTCGGCAATGAAGAGCAAAAACAGAAATACCTCCCCGGACTGATCACCGGCGATATAAAAGCGGCTTATTGCCTTACGGAACCCGGCTCCGGATCGGATGCACTCAATGCCAAAACACGTGCAGATCTGAGCGCTGATGGTACGCACTATGTGCTCAACGGTCAGAAAATGTGGATTTCCAACGCGGGCTGGGCGGATCTCTTTATCGTGTTTGCCAAAATAGGCGGAGAAAAATTCACTGGCTTCATCGTAGACGCCCATACGCCGGGTATCACACTGGGCGCTGAGGAAGATAAACTGGGTATCAAGGGCTCCTCTACCCGGCAGGTGTTCTTTGAAAATGCAAAAGTGCCCGCCGAAAACGTGCTGGGCGAGATAGGCAAAGGTCACCTGATTGCCTTCAATGCCCTGAATATCGGCCGTTTCAAACTCGGCGTGATGTGCATCGGCGGCAACAAGGAGGTGATCAATATGGCTGTTTCTTACGCCAATGAGCGCCACCAGTTCGGTCAGCCCATCGGCAATTTCGGGGCCATCCAGCACAAGATTGCCGAGATGGTGATCCGGAATTTTGCCGCAGAAAGCGCTGCCTACCGCACTTCCGAGTGCATGCACGACAAAAAGACCAAGGAAGAAGCGGCGGGCAAATCTTTTGGCCAGGCTACCCTGGAAGCTGCGGAGGAATACGCCATTGAGTGTTCCATCCTCAAGGTATTCGGCTCCGAAGTCACCGATTTCTGTGTGGATGAAAACGTGCAAATCCACGGCGGTATTGGTTTCAGCGAGGAATATCCGGCCGCGCGCGCGTACCGCGACAGCCGCATCAACCGCATATACGAGGGCACCAACGAGATCAACCGCATGCTCATGGTGGATCAGCTCTTTAAACGCGCCCTGAAAGGTCAGCTCGATATCGTGGGCCCGGCCTGGGCGGTACAAAAAGAGCTCACTTCCATGCCCTCCATGGAACGCCTGGAAGGCCCGTATGCCGAAGAGCACAAGGCCATTGCCGATTTCAAAAAAGTGATCCTGATGGTGGCCGGCGGCGGCGCCAAAATGCAGATGGACGGCAAGCTCAACCTCAAGGACGAGCAGGAAATCCTGATGAACGTGGCCGACATGCTCATCGATCTGTACGCGGCCGAATCCATGTTGCTGCGCATCCAAAAACTGGCAGGTATGGAGAAAAAGCACCCGCAGGAATTTTATGATGCCATGCTGCACGTGTTCTTCCACGAAGCCACGGCTCGTATGGCTAAAAACGCCACCGATGCCCTGGCCTCCTTCGCCGAAGGTGATTTGCTTAAAACCTTCCTCATGGGGGTGAAGCGCTTCACCAAATACCCGGCCATCAACGTCAAGGAAAAACGCCGTCAGATAGCCGAGGTGGTGCGCAAAGAAGGCGGGTGGTGTTTTTGACGGTTGACGGTAGACGATTTACGGTTGACGGCTTACGGTAGAAATCTGTGCTAAATCTGTGCGATAATTCTGAGAGATCTGCGGGAGAAAGGTTTTCCCGCTGATTTTCACAGATTTTTCCGCTGATTTTCGCTGAGTGCGTTCGGCATGGTATGGTATCGTAGCCTGGATAGAGACATTTAGTTTTTGCCCAGGCTATCGTCACAAATCACCATCCATATCATTCGTGGGCGCTCAAGCCGAATGCACTCAGCGTAA
>DLXL01000638.1:5488-8054 GCA_003448025.1 Saprospirales bacterium
GCGGGGCATCCCCGTGAATCTGCATGAAAACCTTTCTCCCGCAGATTCACGGGGATGCCCCGCGACCTTTTTAGGGGCTAGTAGTATCGAAGTAGAACTACATCGCAACTATCCACAAAACGATCTGTCGGGTCAAAATTCTGTCGCAATTTGATATTCATGAAAACCGTATCTGGAGTTATTTTGCATCGCGCCAGGGACAGATACCATTCCTGATTATTTGGGCGGCAAAAAACGGGATGTGCCCATGATGTTAGTAGAAAATCGGTATCCGAATATTTTTCGATGAGCTCAAAATTCACCGGAAAGATGCCCCAAGGCTCCACTTTGGCAAAATAATAAAATGGCGTGAGCCACTCTACTGAAGGAGTATATGAGGTATCGATATCGAATGCAATAGTATCATTACAAAAGCCGTCAGGCAATGCCCCAACATAAAGTTGATGGCCGGCAATCCATTGATCACCAAGGCGATAGTAATTAGGTTTTTGTACACATTCGTTACCCACACAATCTTCATAATGTTCGCAATCACATTCTTTCCGATGGCAGGTGGTAAGTCCCAATATAACTATTAGGCTGAAAAGCATTAGCTGTTTCATGATTCAGTTGATTAGAGCCTAGCTACTGGATATTGCCATTTGGGATGTTGACTTTTCTTTTTAATTATGAAGCCAATATCAGTAGTCGTATGTCCAGTAGCCTGGCCTTGTGTTAAAGTATAAAGATTTTGAAGGTTAACCAGGCATCGTTAACCCAACATCTCAACAGGTAAGGTCCTGTTGGCCTGTCTTGAATGGAAACCTGCAAGGAAACAGGGCCGGCTTTTTGATGGCCTGATTGAAGTGTTTCCGACAATCCGGTTGCAAGATTGACAAGTTGCACCTCCGTGAAGGCTTCTTTCTGGAGCAATAGGTCGATATAGAGTTGATCCTTTGCCGGGTTAGGGTAAATGGATAAAGTTTCGTTATCTGTCAACTGCAAAGTATTCCTGTCCTCATTTGGGATTTCGAGTCCATCTCCATCACAAGAGGGGCCATATATTTTATTGTCGAATTCGCGTGTGAGGCTGATAATACCTGCACCTGGAATTGGATCTAACCCATCCCATGAGCCAAAAAATGCCATGAAAAAACCTACTCGCCCTAAACGATTTTGAATGCTGTTCACGGCATCAAGTTCAAACCTGGCATCATCAGGACTTGAAAGAGAGCCTGCGACATAGTTGGCATATTTATCAGAGCAACATTCAGGGTCTTCTGTTAGCTGACTTTCTACAGCACCCAATAGGTAATAGTCAATGGCAATACCTGCCTGAGCTTTCCAACAACCATATCCCCTTGTATATGCATAATAGGCACTGAAAAGAGAGGCTCTAATCGGGCTATTGGGCTTTAGTGCATAGGTATTACTACCAGATATCAGTACTTGTTCCTTCTGTTTAGTACCGCATTCACCGTTCTTAAAATGGGATTGTGTATTAATCAGCACTTCCAAGGCGCTAAAAAATAAGTTAAACTGGGCTTGCGAAGGAACTCTGTTTGAGCTGGTATCCAAACGAGAAATGAAGTAATCGGCCACAGGTTTGGCCATTTTTGTCAGATTAACAAACCATTGCGGGTTCCAGGTATTGTTACAGTTTGCACTTTGTTTGGATCGCCCTGCGTCAATTGCCGTCAGATTGCCTGTTTTTCCTTCATAGATGCCAATAAAAGCCAGGTCTTCTGCGGTCGCTTCAGCGCCTTTAGTCCATGGGCAATTTCTAAGATTAGCTCTCGCATGTAGATGGGTGGTGTACTCATAATACAAGTGAAGCGGACGTTCGCACTGACAGTCCTCGGGTAAAGCATTGCTTCCTCCAAGGCAGCCCAAAAGAAAGGCAATTTCTGAGGCTTCGGTGGTTACACTAGCGGCATCGTCAAAGTCTTGAATGTTGCTTAGCTGAAGTGTTTGTCCACCGGTTCTGTCCTGGTACAGGCCCACATATTTGGCGGCACCGGCATAGAGGCGGTAGCGCTGGGAGGTTTTCCGTTTTACCGGGGATACAGTAAAATTATTGAGCCCATCATTAGGATCGGCAATATTGAGACCTTTAGTGATCACCTTGCAATGACAATTACCGGTTGGTGGCATACACCAATCGGCAGCATTACTGCCTGTTTGTACAGTTGGAGGGAACCATGAGGAAAGCACACCTCCAGATGTATTGGCGGGCTTAACGAAATTTGTATTGTTAAAGGAATACGCTTGTAAAAATGCGAGTTTTTCGTACGGATGGAGATCTAATTCGTTGATGTAGATACAAAAAGGTATGGTGTTGTCTTCACGAGCAAACCAGCTTTCTAGTTTAGCATAAAGTCCGGGCGACACCTCAATAGGCTCCTTTTGCGGAGAAGTGTTGATGCGTATTACTGCAGATTCAAACAACGGCGTTTCAGCACCGGATGAAACCAGGATTTGCATAAAAATCTCGGAATTAAGCTGCACATTTTCAAGTATTAGTTCATTCGTTATACTCAAAACACTAGCCCATTCTGTAGTTTCTTCCCCGGTTATATCCCTTATA
>DLXL01000331.1 GCA_003448025.1 Saprospirales bacterium
CACCCAAACACTAAAACACTAAAACACTAAAACACTAAAACACTAAAACACTAAAACACCCAAACACTAAAACACCCAAACACTCCAAAACTACATTTCTTCCAAATTCACTACGAAACAGCCTTTATAACCTTTTTTTGCTGCGGCTTTTTGTTGTACTGCAGCCGCTTTAGCATCGAGGAACGGCCCCAGGATAACCCTGTAGGTGCTTTTGTGATAATCTTCATCTGTCTCAATACTTACCAGCACCTGTTTGGGCCAACTTTCCTGCAATTTTTTCACCATCGGGAATACGTTGGAAGCATCGTAAAGATTGCTTACCTGCACACCAAATCCTTCTTTTCTAGACCGTTGAATGTCCATAGCATATAGTTCAGAAGGCATTTTTACAGGAGCCGGAGATGCAACACCAGGTTTCCGTTGTGTTGAAGGCTCCGGGTCGGAACTATGCTGAGCTGGCCGGGGCTGGCTGGAGGATAGGGGCTCAGGATTACCTGCAACAAGCTTAAGGCTGGCATCTGCATTGGCTGGTGTCCGTTGGCCGGCAGCTGTTTCAACCACCTCAATTTTCACCCTTGTTACACCATCCCGGATGAGCCCTATGGCTTCTGCGGCGGCCCTGGAAATATCGGTTACATAACCTTCTACAAAAGGACCGCGTTCATTTACTTTTACTTCCTCGTACTTCTGATTGTCCTACCTGGTAACCCGAATAATGGTGCCAAAAGCCAGTGTTTTGTGGGCACAGGTGAATTTGGTTTTATCGTATATTTCACCACTGGCTGTTTTTCTGCCATGCAAGGAATCAGCGTAATAGCTCGCTTTGCCTATTTCCTCCTGTAACAGAACGAAAGAGCTCAAGCATGAAATAAAAACAACAGTTAAAAAGGTATAAAGGGATGTGCGCATGAGATCGAGCTTTAAGGTTTAGATGAAAAAAAGTCTTCAATATCGTTGGATGCAATCATTTCATTGTCGGCTACGTGCATTTTAACCAATTGAAAATCATTGCAAAACAAGGGTATTTTTTTTCATCAAACAAAATATTTTGGTACGTTTGCCGCACACACTTTCACATACGACATGAAACCACAGTATATCGTTGGCTTGATCCTTATATCAGGCTTTTTTCAGGCAGCAGCACAAAAAACTACCTTGCCTTTCCCCAGAAATTTTGAAAAATCTTATGAAAAGGGCATCCGGAACTGGGATGGAACGGCCGGTCCGAATTATTGGCAAAACCGATCCGATTACCGAATCAACGTTTCACTCAATCCTAAAAAGAAGCTGGTTAGCGGAGATGAAGAAGTAACCTATTTCAACAACAGCCCGGACACCTTAAAAATGATCCGTTTAAAGCTTCAGCATGATCTGTATAAGAAAGGAGGGCAGCGTGCAGAAGACCTGCCAGTAGCGGATATAACCGATGGCGTGAAAATATCCGGACTCCAGATTGATGGCGCAGCAGTTGCTACACAGGCACAACGCCGGCAGAACACCTTTTTAGATATCCGTCTGGCCAAACCACTGGCGCCAAAATCATCTTTGAAACTCAATATTGCCTGGGAGTTTACCATGCCTGCAGATGAAAATGCCACCCGAGAATGTATTTGTGATCCGTCTACCTATTTCATACCGTATTTCTATCCGGAAATTGCGGTATACGACGATCTGCATGGTTGGGCCAGCGCACCTTACAATGGATTGCAGGAGTTTTACCATGATTTTTCCAATTATGAGGTGAATATCACCGTACCAGGAGGGTATCAGGTTTGGGCAACCGGAGAGTGGCAAAACGCAGCTGAGTTATTGCAACCCACCTATTTGCATCGTTGGGAAAAAGCACATACCGCTACAGAAGTAATATCCATTTGTTCGGAGGCTGAAATGAAGTCCGGTTTGGTATTGAAAAAAGCTAAAAAGAACATCTTCCGCTTCAAAGCTACCGAGGTGCCTGACTTCACCTTTGCCGTCAGCGATCATTATAACTGGGACGCAACCTCCGTGATAGTGGACGACAAAACGGGCAGAAGAACCTTTGTCAGCGCCGCTTATGATACCAAATCAAATGATTTTAAACGGGTTGCCCGTATTGCCGCTGATGGTATCCGCTTAATGAGCACCTGGCTTCCAGGCTACCCCTTCCCCTACCCTTGCCTCACCGTTTTCAATGGAAACGATGGCATGGAATATCCCATGATGATCAATGATGCGAGTGTATCAGATGATTTTGTCACCGGACTCACCGTACATGAAACAGCACATACTTATATGCCCTTTATGATGGGCATTAATGAGCAGTATTATGCCTGGATGGATGAAGGCTGGGCCAACTTTTTTGATCACTTTCTGGCAGACAGCCTGGAACATAAAAGCTCCGGCATATTTGGAGCCGGAGGATTCGGCAATGATTGGGAACTCCCTCCCATGGTTCCTTCCAGAGCAATGGATAGTCGCTCCTATGGATTTGCAGCATATACCCGACCACAATTGGCTTATGTACAGCTCATGGATATGTTAGGATATGAAACCTTTCACAAGTGCCTTACCACGTACATGGATCGATGGAAAGGCAAACATCCCGGGCCCTATGAGTTTTTCAATACCTTTAATATGGTTTCAGGTAAAAACCTCGACTGGTATTGGAAACCGTGGTTTTTTGAATTTGGATATCCGGATTTGAATCTGACAATCAGCAAAATGGATAATGCGGCTACCGGTGCCAGCTATGTTGCCTATATAAAACGTGTGGGCCTGCTACCCGTACCCGTGAACCTTGAGGTGGAGTATAGCGACGGAACCAAAGAGACCTTTTACAAAACTGCGGAATGTTGGAAAAACTCCGATCAACAGGTAGTTCAAATCCCTTTGGAAAAAAATAAAACCCCTGTAAAAGCCACCCTTGGCGGCAAAACCATTCCAGACTCCCGGCAGAAGGATAACCTTTGGAAATTGCCATAAGCGGACAAAAAAAACTATTTGACATTAATCCAAATAAATACAGCGGAGTTTACATTTGTCAAAACTTTCTACTCAAACGCTCACCCATTAATACCGTTTTACCATGAAGTTCAATCTTACCCTGCTCTTGTGGGCTATCGCCTCCTTTTCTTTTTTTGTTTCCTGTGGTGATAGTAAGATCAATGATTTTGAGGTGCAAAAAAAAGAAGCCCTTACCCATTACGCCAATTTGGTAAAAGCATCTTATGACGACACCTATCAGGCAACCCTTACATTGAAGCTGGCTATTGACGCGTTCGTAGCCAACCCAACGGAGGCCGGATTTCAGGCTTGTAAAACAGCCTGGCTTAATGCACGCAATCCTTATGGCCAAACAGAGGCCTTCCGCTTTTACGCCGGTCCGATTGATGATGCAGATGGTCCGGAAAGTTTGATGAACGCCTGGCCGATTGACGAAAATTTCATTGATTATGTGTCTGGAATGTCCAATGCGGGACTGATTAATGACCCCGCCACCCATCCTCAAATCAACAAAAACGTATTGATTGCTTTGCATGAATTGTTTTCAGAAGTGTCCATTTTTACCGGATGGCATGCTATTGAGTTTTTGCTTTGGGGTCAGGATTTGAGCACAACCGGTCCGGGCAACAGGCCATTTACCGATTATATTCAGGGCTCTGGCGGTACAGCAGCCAATCAGGATCGCAGAATACAATACCTTCAGGTGGCGAGTAATTTGCTCATGGAGCATCTGCAACAAATGCAGGCAGAGTGGCAGCCCGGAGCATCCTTTCCGGAGGACTTGATCAACGGAAAAACGACCGGCGAAGCTTTGGGATTGCTGTTTTTTGGTCTTCGGGAATTTACCATCACGGAAGTAGCCGGTGAAAGAATGTTTGTAGCCATTGATACAAAAGATCAGGAACATGAACATTCCTGTTTTGCAGATAATACCAATGCCGACCTTTTGATGAACCTCAAAGGCATCAAAAACGTATATTTTGGAACCTACCAGCATACTGATGGCACGGTGTTATCCGGAAAAAGCTTAAGCGATCTGGTATTGTTGGTAGATAAATCCAAAGACGATGCCGTTCGCGCTGCCTTCCTGGATGCAGAAACCAAAATGAATGCTATCCCTGCACCATTCGATCAGGCTATTTTGAACAACAAAGATTTGATCGAGGCAGCCATAGCAGCAACCGAAAACCTCGGTATGCGACTGGCAGAAGCCGGAAAGGCCATTGGGGCAGAGTTTTAACCCACACTGTTTACATTATGGAACGCTGCTTCCCCCTCTTGTTGGCCTGTGTTATCTTTTTTCAGGCCTGCAATCCTGAGGATCCAACCGGCATTGCCGATGTTGAAACTGACGAAAAGTTTACAGGTGGCAAAAATGGCACTACACTCGACTTTAGTCAGAATGCCTTTGGAGGTCAGGTACAGGGCATGACCTCGGAACAAAGAGGTTTCTTTGTCACAGGAAACTCTTTTTTTCGATCAAACTGGATCACGGCGCCAGCCTCCGTTCAGACCCTCGACGGATTAGGACCATTACTTAATTCCGCTTCTTGCGGCGGCTGCCACTTTAAAGATGGGAGGGCGCAACCGCCTGCTACACCGGAAGAGGCCCTCAACGGATTGCTATTTCGGCTAAGTATTCCCGGGGTTGCAAGCAATGGAGGTCCTCTTCCTGAACCAGTGTACGGCGGACAGTGGCAAGACAAAGCCATATTGGGTGTTCAATCAGAAGGGAAAGTACAGGTGAGCTATCAGGAAATGGCAGGTCAATATCCTGATGGCTCTGCCTTTTCTCTAAGAAAACCCATTTACAACTTTACCGAATTCAATTACGGTTCGTTGGCTCCAGGCTGGATGTCGTCTCCCAGAATAGCCCCTCAAATGCCTGGCTTGGGATTACTTGAAATGGTTCCCGAACAAGATATTGTGGCCTGGGCAGATGAATCCGATTCCAACAGAGACGGAATTTCAGGCAAAGCCAACATGGTTTGGGATGAAGAGAAACAACAGCAGGCTTTAGGCAGATTTGGCTGGAAGGCGAATCAGCCCAATCTGGTCCAGCAAACAGCAGCAGCGTTTAACGGCGATATTGGGATAACCAGCAACCTTTTTCCTGAAGATCACTTCACCCCATCCCAACAGTTGGTTTATCCCAATATCCCCAATGGCGGTCAACCGGAAATTCCGGATGATATTCTTCAAAAGGTGGTTATTTATACCCAAGCATTGGCCGTTCCGGCCAGGCGTAACCACGACGACCCGGAAGTGTTGAGAGGAAAGTATCTGTTTAAAGAGTTGAACTGTTCAGGCTGTCACCGGCCAACACTGAATACCGGAACAGGTGGCCAGATTGCAGCCCTGCGGGAACAAAAAATCTGGCCTTATACTGATTTGCTTTTACACGACATGGGCCCTGATCTTGCAGACGGGCGTCCTGATTTTTTAGCCAATGGCTCTGAATGGAGAACAGCACCTTTATGGGGATTAGGCCTGATACCGGTGGTCAACGGACATACCTTTTTATTACACGATGGCCGGGCGAGAAACGTGGAAGAAGCCATCCTTTGGCACGGGGGTGAAGCAGAAACCTCCAGAGAAGAATTCAAAAAGCTCAACAAAACCGATCGGGAAGCGTTAATCAAGTTCATAAACAGTCTTTGATAACCATAAAAGAAAACCCTCACTAAAACATTCCATACCATGCATGTACGCTACACCTTAGCAATCAGCCTTTTGCTTTTTTCTGCCGCGGTAAATGCGCAAAAAGTGGTTAATAATGTGATTGACCAAACGAATATCAGTTTGCGTGGCGGAGTTAAGGAAGTTGGCAAAGTCACACTTTCCGCTCCGGGGCCTGGCAAGGTCATCGTGCGTTTTGACGGGGTCTGTTATTCATCGCCCGGTGACCGGATCATTTTGGCTGCCAGCAATACGCTTGGCTGGGGTATGAATGATGGATGCGTGGAGTTGGAGTCTGCCAGTGATGAGATCAACAGCAATACATTTTCGCATACCCGGGCCTACGATGTTCTGGCCGGCGACCATAGTTTTTACGCCGTTGCAGAGAATATTTTTGAAACAGATGGCTCAGGTATAGCGTCTATTTCTGGCCATTTAACGGCTGAATGGTATCCGGAAGAACCAGGAAAGCCATTTGCCAGGCATATCGGATTCTTTTCCGAAAACATACCTGTGGAGGGAGGCCCTGTACCCTTTAATATATTGACTATTAACGCCCCGGAGGCCGGTAAGGTACTGGTACGTTTTGATGGGAAATGTGTTTCCAGCTATGGCGACCTCATGTACTTCGCAGCCAGTAATAACCTTGCATGGACGAATTATGAGGGTAGTACCAGCAATGAAGTGATTGATAATGATCTGAACAGATTCTCTTTTTCCCATGCCCGTGTGTATGATGTATCAGCGGGCAACCATAGTTATTATGCCATCGCTGAGAACTTTTTTGAAACCTATGGAAATGGTTTCGCATCCATTTATGGTAGTTTAACCGCTGTTTATTATCCCAATTCTGCGTCGGCAAAGCTCTCCTCCGTTCCGGTCAGTACACCTTTTGGGGTGAATATTGAAGGTCCTGCAGCCACCATGGTGCAATCCACGGTGAACGCACCTGTTGCAGGCAAAATGGTGGTCAATCTGGCTGGTACCGGAATTGGCAGTTTTGGCGATAAAATCAGGATTGGCGTAGCCAACACCCAAACATGGGAGCCACTTGATGGAAGCATCACCTTCAGGCCTTACAGCTCTGATCTAAACAGAACCTCTTTTTCGCATACCCGTGTGTATGATGTAGCGCCGGGCAATCATACTTACCATGCCAATATTCAAAATATTGAACACTTTGAAGGAAGTGGCCTGGCGGTGGTATACGCTAATTTGAACATCGAATTTTTCCCGGATGGAAGTGTAACAACGGTTGAGCCAATAATGCTCCAGAGTGTTCTGGTATACCCAAACCCTGCCACAGATTTTGTGCAGGTGGAAATACCAGATCTGATGGCTGAAGAAGCTCAGTTCCAGTTGTTTGATCAGGCCGGCCGATTAATCCACACCCGGCAAAAATCAGCTTCAGAGCCTTTGCAACAAATTCGTTGGGATTTGAGTACGCTTCCAGGTGGCATGTACTTCATTCAGGTCAAACATGATTCCGGGATCATTGTCCGGAAATTCATAAAGTGAGGTAAATAGCAATTGTTCAAAAGCAGTTAATTCTTGCCTGTTTTTTCGGGTTTCTTGGGCGTGTTCGGATCTTCATAATCAATCTTTCCACCCCACATCCTCATTTGGCCAAGAATCCACTGCTGCTTTTGTCGCACTTGCGCAGAAGGAGCATCCACTTTGTAAATCAATGGATTGGGCAGAACTGAGGCCAGTAATGCTGACTCCTGCCGGTTCAATTCCTTTGCACTTTTACCAAAATAATATTGTGCCGCGGCCTGAGCGCCGTAAATGCCATCCCCGAACTCAATACTATTCAGATAGGCGGTCATAATCCGTTTTTTGCTCCAGGTCACTTCAATCAAAAAGGTAAAATACACTTCAAAACCTTTTCGGAGCCAGGAGCGGCTGGGCCATAGGAAGACGTTCTTAGCAGTTTGCTGGCTAATAGTACTGGCGCCGCGCTTGCGCTTATGATTTTTGTTGTATTTATAAGCCTTTTCAATGGCTTCAAAATCAAACCCTTCGTGTTCCAGGAAATCCTGATCTTCTGCACAGACCACTGCCAGCTGGAGGTGGGGAGAAATTTCCGAGAACGGTACCCAATCGTGCTTTAATCGCACTTCCCGATCATCGGCCCAAGCCTGTTGCCAGCAACGTTGGATCATAAGGGGTGTGACCGGAACGGGTAGTATAGCGTATAAAAGGGTGAGTCCAATGGTAATACCAAAGAACCACAGAATGAATTTGATCAGTAATCGTCGAAAGTACGTTCCCCAAAGCAAACGACCATATTCGTTTTGAGGAATGGATCTGTACCAGCGTCGCAGGATTCGGGCAATAAAACTCACACGCGTAAAGTTTTGCGAGCAAATGTAAGCGAAGAATAAATTTGTTCCACTGCCGATCTGAATTGAAAATCAAATTCGAACCATTTTTTGGCTGTAATGTTTTTATGGTAGCATTACATTTGCCTCAAATCACATTCACTTAAAAAACTCAAGCTATGTTGATTATCATTAGTATTGTTTTTATGGTCATCGGGTTCGTATTGAGCTCAAGACTGAAAAGCAAGTTCAGAAAATATTCCGAGATGCCCCTTCAAAACGGCATGAGCGGAGCGGAAGTAGCAGCAGCCATGCTTCGTTACAACCAGATTTTTGATGTAAAAATTACCCAGGTAGATGGAGAGTTAACGGATCACTATAATCCGGCCGACAAGACTGTAAACCTGAGTTACGATGTATATCACGGTCGTTCAGTTGCAGCAGCTGCCGTGGCTGCCCACGAATGTGGCCATGCCGTGCAGCATGCAACGGCTTACAGCTATCTGCAAATGCGCTCCAGCCTCGTGCCGGTGGTAAATATTGCTGCCGGTCTGCAGCAATACCTGTTCATGTTTGGTTTGGCCAGTATGGCTTTCTTCAAGAGCCCGATTTTCCTGATTATTGCGCTGGTTTCCTTTGGTATTACCGCCTTGTTCAGCCTGGTGACGCTGCCGGTTGAATTTGATGCCAGCAAACGTGCGCTGGTATGGCTGGATGGCAGCGGTTTTGCCCGTGGTGCAGAACATGACGGCGCCAAAGATGCGCTTACCTGGGCGGCTATGACTTATGTTTCAGCAGCGTTGGCAGCTCTGCTTCAGTTTTTGTACCTGCTGTTCACTTTACTGGGCAGCCGGGATTAATTGTCGGTCCTTTTTTACAAACAAGAGCCATCCCGATTTTTTTGCTGCGGTATCTACACATTTTA
>DLXL01000067.1:0-385 GCA_003448025.1 Saprospirales bacterium
GTTGGTGCTGGTCGTTGATAAAATCCACGGCCGGTATGGGATGGTAGTGAGTGTTTGACACGGCAAGCAGCTGATGGTTATGAGCCGCCATGTCGAGAAGGCTTTTGTCCGGCTCTACACTGTGCCACTCGCTGAACTGTTGAGCCAGAAAATGACTATCTACGCCAAAACCCTGGGTAAGGTCAACACCACGCTTGCGTTCTGGTATCAGCTCCCTGGCGAGAAATGCTTTGAAGCGCGCGGTAATTTCGGAGGAACTTTGTTCGAGATTGACCAAGGGGGGATACAGCGCACCCACAGCGTGGTACCAAAGCGGCAGCTTGGTGCGCGCTTTTCTTCGCCCAACCAACTGTCGTCCGATGTCAGCCGCAGTAACCCCGGCTGG